>DASZCB010000463.1:0-10232 GCA_035943575.1 Rhodanobacter sp.
AGAAGCCATGCGGCAGCAACGCCTGTTGCAAATCACCGTTCAACACACCCGGCTCGACCACCACGAGGCGATTGTCCGGATCGATGCGCAGGATCCGGTTCATCCGTTCGAAGCTCACCACCACGCCGCCGTCCACCGGGACGGTTGCGCCGGTGGTATTGCTGCCGCGCCCGCGTGCGATCACCGGCACCTTGTGCATGCGGCAAGCCTGCACCAGCGCTTCAACCTGTGCATGTTCGGTGGGAAACACCACGGCGTCCGGCAATGCGTGCAGGCGCGAGTTGTCGTAGGAATAGGCAATCCGCTCGGCTTCGCCGGCCGAGAACGCATCGGCCGCGAAGATGGCACGCAACGTATCGAGGAGAGAGGAAGGCAGCATCCGCCAAGTCTAGCGCTGTTGCACGGGACAGCAGGATCCGGACTGGCGTCTGCGATTACACGACAAGCTTGGGAATCTCGGCCTTGGGCAGCAGACGGGCCGTGAAGTACTTGTCCTGGTAGTAGCGAATCTTCTCGCACATCACCGGATGCGGGATGCCTTCATACAGGAAGACCTCCTTTTCATTCCCCATCGCCTTCAACTCCTGGGGAAGCATCAAGGCGCGCCGCTCTTCCGAATGGCTGCGGGAAACTTCGCGGCCGCGCGTGATGTTCTCTTTGCGCACGGTGGTGTAGCCGAGCATGTCCGAGTAGTCGTTGGTGTCCTGCTGTTCGCGCGGCGCAAACACGATCTGCAGCGCGTGGTTGGTGATCAGCGTGCGCGAGACGTCTTTTCCGTACGTGGCGTCGAGCTGTGACATGCTCTGGATGATCGGTAGCAGGCGCATGTTGTAGCCAGCCATGTACGATACCGCCGAGGCGATGATTTCTACCTTGCCGATCGATGTGAACTCGTCCATCAGCAGCAGGCATTGGTACTTCAGTGCCGGGTTGTTCTGCGGCAATTCCTTGGTGTTCAAGTTGATCAGCTGGCTGAAAAAAAGATTCACGATCAAGCGGCTCTCCGCCAGCTTGTTGGGCTGGATGCCGATGTAGATCGTCATCTTCTTCTTGCGCACATCGGTCAGCAGGAAATCGTCCTCGCTGGTTGCGGCATCCAGCACCGGATTGATCCATGCGTTCAACGGCTCCTTGAACGTGCCGAGGATCGAGGCGAAGGTCTCGTTCGCCTGCGACAGCAGGTTGGCAAAGGCGGCCTGTGCGTTGCCGCTGAGGAATGCCTGCCGTGCCAGCAGTTGATAGAGCTGCCTCAGGTCCGAGCCATCGCCGGAGGAGAGTCGGTAGACGGCACCCAGCGTCGGCTTGTTCCGCAACTGCAGCGGGATGCCGCTTTTTTCGTCGTCGTCCCATTTCTCGAACAAGAACAACGTGAAAGCCATGAACGCGTTGCGCGCCTGGCTGACCCAGAACTTCTGTTCATCCGAACCATCCGGATAAAGCATCGCCGCTATGCTCATCAGATCCGACACGCGGAAGGCGGGATCCTGCGATACGTAGCTGAGCGGGTTCCAGCGATGGGTGTGTCGATCTTCCGCGAACGGATTGAACAGATAGACCTCCTGTCCCTGGCTCGCGCGCCAGCCGCTGGTGAGCTCGTAGTTCTCCTGTTTGATATCGAGAACCACCGCCGATTCCCGGTATTCCAGCAAGTTCGGAATGACGACGCCGACACCTTTGCCGGAACGCGTGGGTGCCGCCAGTATCACGAACTGCTGTCCGCTCAATCTGACCAGATCGCCCTTGAATTTTCCGACCAGGATGCCGTTGTCCGATGGTTTGAACAGGCCATGCCTGCTCAAATCGCCGGCATGGGCGAAGCGGGCGTCACCGTGGATGGACGGCTTCTTTTTCCGGGCCAGGAAATACATCGCGAGTAGCCACAGCAGAACGGGCAGGCCGAAACCGATATAGCCTCCCGCTTTCACCCGGCCCAGGTACGGTTGAACCTCAGGCAGATTAATGGCGCGCAGGTAGCCCAGATAGGTGTTCCATTTGAGCAGGCCGGTATCCAGCCGAAGGAACAACAGCGTCAGGAATCCGGAAAAATATTCGCCGGCTACCAGCACGATCAGGGCTAGGAACGCCGCCCAGTACAACTTGCCCTTGTTCATGAAGTTCTATCCTGCAATTCGTATTTTCGAACGTTCTTCGTTGCCTGGGCCGCTTCCGTACGAGCCTCCCTGCGGCGGGTATCCGTATTCCGCGGGCTTGCGCGGGCATGCCCCGGTCGTCGTGTATTCGTGTCTGGCATCCGCGTCGCTTCGCCATCGCTTGGATGGCGAAACGATGGACGAGCGTCGAGGCTCGATCCTCTCAAGCCATGTGGATCGGGTTCCCAGATTGCTGCGCCGCTTCCTGGTGCATCGGTACGGGTGCTGCCGGCTCGGGTTGCTTTGGCGTGGTCTGTGCCAGGGCAAGGCTGCTTTGCTCCACGGTGGTACCCACTGCCGGTTGCGTCTGAACGTTGGCGACCTGCTTGAAGAGGGATTGCGTGTCTCCCTGCACGGCGAACGTTCGCGAGCCGTCATCACTCAGCACGACATGATCGATCCGGTGCATGCCGTCGCGCCGTGCAGCCACGACCAGGGAGGCAGCGAGATTTTCGCTGTGCTGATCCGGCGTGCGCTGCTGCTGCGCGTCCAGCAGGTGCACCCCGCGTAGCGCCTGCTGGTACAGCGCATGGTCGGGGTGCGATGCATCATTCAATCGGGGCGGCACGGCGTGCACCGGGGCAGTGGGCGCGGGGTGCACGGCGTTGGTCTGCGTGTGAGTCATTGTCTCCAGCCGGCGCAACGTGCTCGGGCCTGCCACACCATCCACTTTCAGGTGTTGTTCGCGCTGGAACTGCTCGATCGCGTGTCTGGTTTGCGCGCCGTAGTCGCCATCGACCGTCAGTGGATGGCCTGACGCATCGCGATAGCCATGTTGATTCAACAGCTCCTGCACATGGCGATTGCTCTGGTTCGAATTCGCGTGCGCATGCGTCGGGGTTTCGGGAGCGCCGGGCACATAGCCGTGGGCGATCTTCTGGTCCCACGCCGCCGCCGCCGTTTTTCTGTCCGCCAAGCCGTTGGTGCCGCCGTTGATATCGCGACAGGCTGCGGTGACATTTTGCTGATCGTGGTTGGCGACGACGCGCGACTCCCAGTAGTGCACGGCAATCTTCGCGGCGATCTCGCGGTTCTCGGCCAGTTCCGGATGGTTGACCAGATCCAGACCCATTTCCTTGCCGGTCTGTTCGTAGTTGGCGCGTCCGGTCAATTGGACGAAGCCGCGGCCGTGATATTTCCAGCCATCGCCCGGCTCGGTGTTGCCGAGGTTCATCTTGCCCCACTGGCCGCCATAGATTTCGTTGGCGATAGCCTCGGGGCCGCCTGCGGCGATCTCGTTGGCCTTCTTGAGATCATTCATGCCGTTGCGACCGGGGAATACTGCCAGTAGGCGCTCGCCCGAGTAGTGAAGGTTCTCGTTCATGCTCGCAAAACCACCGGACTCGACCTGCATCTGTCCCATGAAATTACCCAGTTCCTGGGGGGCCCGGATGCCGCTGTTCATGGCGACCTGCATCAGGTAATCGGCATTGTCTTTGGATGACATGATCTGGTTTCCTCAGTCAAAGTCTGTGAAGGATGGTTCGATCAGTGCGTGCCCGGCAGGCCGTGTGTTGCGAGCGGTGAATCGCTCTTCCATTTGAGTGTTGCGTCGATGACGCCATCGTCCTGGGATTCGATGATCTTCGACGACTGGCATTGCATCCTCTTTGCGACCCCGGCCTCGCCCGAGCGCTGCACGATGATTCCGCCATCGTGAAAGCCGGTTCCGGCAATCGAGTAGACAATATATTTGTAGCCATCTTTGACGAACGAGTAGGCAGTTCCTCCTGAGGCTCCTCCGTAAACCAGATGGGATCTCATGAACAGGCCATCAGACGGTTGATTCTTCGCGGGATAGACAAGCTCCGGCGCAGAGGGTCGTCCATAGGCGTAGTAGAAACGTCCGTGCCCTGGGCTCGCGTCACCGGATGCGCACATCGACACGACCTTTTTGCCGTTACCGAGCGGGCATGAGAAAACCACCTTGTCTGTCGAGGCACACAGGGTGCTGGCTGTGTCCGCTGCAAACGATGGCAGCGAGCACATGCCCAGAAGAGAGGCGAATAGTACGGTTGTGCAGTTCGGCTTCATGGAGTTGCTTTCCAGGGCTCGGCTTCAATGGTCATGCGTTCGAATCGTTGAAGGGTGCAGCGAGTCCGCACTCGATCATCCGGTTCACGAAAAATCCCACAGCGCGATCAGCTACAGACCCATCGCAGGTTGGTGTGGTTGTGGAGTCCGCTGCTCCTGCGCCATCTGTGGCGCGTGAGCGGGATCCGATTGTTTCTGTTGCATGGCGTGCTGCCACGCCGCACTGCTCTGTTCGATGGACGTGTTGCTGGCCTGTACCGTTTCCACGTGGGTGATCTGCTTGAAAGACGAGTTCAATTCGCCCTGCACGGCAAAGGTCCGTGTCGCGTCGTTGCTGAGTACAACGTGGTTGACTGCCTGCATGCCATCACGCCGCGCGGCCACCACCAGGGAGGCAGCAAGGTTGTCGCTGTGCTGATCGGGCGCTCGATGGTGTTCGGCATCCAGCCGATGCACGGCATCGCGTGTCTGCTGATAGAGCGGATGATCCGGATGCGTCGCGTGATCCAGTCGCACCGGAGCCGATGATGGCGCCGACTTGCTGTCGAACAAAGAACCTGGATGGCGCAGTGCATCGAACGCTCGCGACGCGTCGCTGGCCAGGGACTGTGCCGCATGTTCCGCGGCATGGATGCCTTGCGAAACAGCGTGCTCCGTGGCGTGCACGCCACGCGAAACGTTTTCGCCGACTGTATGGGCGACATTGCTCGCCATGTGCTCGACGGTCTGGGCCGCATGCTGGACGCCATGCCCGGCCGCGCGCGCACCTTGCACCGCTTCATGGGCGACATATTGCGCGCCATGTTCGATGGCATGGGCGCCCTGCGATACAGCACGTTCCGCGGCGTGGACACCTTGTACGGCTTCGTGAGCGACGTACTGCGCGCCATGTTCAACGGCATGGACGCCTTGCGTGACTTCATGGGCGGCGGCATGTCCAAGAGCCATACCACGCTCTGCCGCCAGCTTGGGTATCTCCCAGCCCGCCGACAAACCGGTGCGCAAATCCATGACATCGCTGCGGTAGCGATCAATCATGCCGTGATGCGCGCGATAGCGCGCTTCGTTTTCCGGACTGACGATCGAGTGACCAAGGGCCTTGCTGTCAGGCACAAAGCTGTCGATACCATGAGCGCCGAGGTCAATCGCCTTGAGCGGATCGCGCAGGCCCAGGATGCCCCCGTCGTCGCGATAGCCGGCGCTACTCAACCGGTCGATATCCTGCTGCACGGCATAGACGTGGACTTCACCGAAATGGGCGCTGCCGGCGCTGACCACATCCGTGGCGCGGACATGGTCAATGACCTGATTGCCGCCTTTGGGAATATCCTGAAGCAAGCCAGCCGCGCCGTATGCGTTGAACGTTTCCCCATGTAAGCCGAACCGCGATGCAGTGATTTCGGCCAATGTGCCCCCGAGGGAATGACCGGTGACGGTGACATTGAGAGGCCGGTGATTCGCCTCTGCATCTGCTTTGGCTTCGTCGAGCACGCGTCGCGTAAATGCCATGGCATCGGGTGTTTGCAGATTCATCCCGGTCAAGACCATGCCACCATCCGTAAGAACGCCATCGCGGACAATTTGCTCGGTGCCACGATGAGCGATGACGATGTCATCGGTTCCCACGCGCTGATAGGCAACGCCTTGGTATCCAGTGACCGGATCGCTGGTCTGGTCGAGGATCTTGTAGTCGATGCCTGCGATCGAGACTATCTGACTGAGCTGGTGATCCTTGTACGAATCCTGAGCCAGCAAAGCGTACGTATCGGATGCTGTCGTCATTGGAAATCTTCCTTGGCTGACAGAGTCACCGGGAACATGTCCTGTTGCCACTCAGGCTTGAAATTCCTGTATTCGGCAGGCAATACGCCGCTTACTACCGGCGGCGCCAACTCGCCGCGGCCAACGGCTTCAAATTGTTTCTTGCTGAAATAGCGTGTTTCGGATGCCTGTTTAAGAATGCTGTCCGCGAACAGATCGGGGCTGAAGTCAACCTTCTTGACCTTCAGTGAGGCCGTGGCCGCCACAACCGCCCAGTGGCAGACGCCGAGGCCGTAATAGTCCTCGTCCTGAAGAAGATCGACATAGATCGTGCCCTTGTAGACGCTGTCGCTGACATGAGACAACTCAAGCGGAACACTTTTCTCTGGCGGTAACGTCGCGCCGCTGATGGGAGTCAATGGCACGCAGCGATCGTTCGAAACCTTGTACTGCACGAACCCGCTGACCGAGTCGAACGGTCCCGGCGCACCCTCGATGGTCATCGTGATTTCATAGCGCATCCTGGGATGCGGGTTTTGTTTGATGTCGGGAGTTTTCATGGGTGAACCGTAGGCGGAGGTGGTCAGGGCCAGAAACAGAATCAGCGAGGAAGTCAGATGTTTTGACATGGCGACTCGATTAGATGATTCGTTTGATTGTCGGTGGTCAGTCCGGTGGTGACGAGGGTATGCAGGTTATGACCGACGCCACCAAACACCACCGCCCGCATCGTTACCAACCATTTCCTTTCATGATTCATGAGGGCTATTGCATCCGTTGGGGCAGGTTGCAGGTGGCGCATCGGGTTTCACAGCAGGTTTCCGATGTGCCGTGTGCTTCGTACCCGACCGAATGATCGACTACACACGATGGTCCGGAGACGTTCACCGTGGATTCGTGTGGACACGGAGACCTACGGGATCGAGCCGTGCAAGGCGATGATGGCGCTCACGACAGCAGGGTTGACGGTGATGGTCGGACAGCTATCCATATATGCCATGCGCCGTGCGGCGCTGGCAGGCGCGTCAAAGCCTGTCCACACGTCGTAAACCGCCAGACCTGCGGGGGTAGGGGCGTGCCAGTAAGCCAGCGCTGGAGCGCAGGCGGGTCCGCCACTGGCTCCGAAGCCGGAGATGCCCGCCATGCACATGTAGACGGTACAGGGGTCCCAGGTCTGAGCGTGGACGGAGTTTGTGGCCAAGCCGGCGACGCCGAGGGCGATTGTGGTGAACAGGCCGCGCAATGTCATGACATACCTCCATGTTTAGTGGTGAAGTGCCTCAGCGAGGGAACGCAAGCTCACGAATGAAATAGAACTATTGAGTTTGTACCGGGAGGCTGCAGGCTGAGTAATAGACGCGGCAAGTGTGGTCGTTGGCGGCACTACACGAATTCATGCCTGCTTGAACAGCTTTGTCCACTGTAGTGTCGGCGGTTACGTCAAATATCTTGTCACCCACTACCATTGCTGCGCATTCGTTGTCGTACGTGATTTGGATCTTGCAATCTGATCCACCTTTCGATTGGCAAGCTGCGATAGCCGCATCTGCGGCCTCACTCTGACTTGGCAAATTGGTAACCGCCCCAAGGGCTCCACGTTTCGCATCGGTCGCAATTGCTCCCCACCGAGTAGCCCATTGGGGAGGAGGGGGAGGTGGTAGTTGAGGCTGCACCTGCTGTTGATTGCCGTAGTACCCTGGAGGAATGGGGACGCAGGAATTGATATCCGTACCACTGGCGGGAATCATTCCAGGCGGACAGCCGCCCTCGGCGTGAACCAACCCAGTGCACAGCAACAACAAACTGATCAGCGCCCAATGCAAAGCCTTTGAGGTCATGACTTGCCTCCCGTGGTCGGTGGATTTGCTGGCCTGACGACATCCGCTTGAGCAGAGTGGGTATTGCCCGTCATACGGCCAAGATGGGGATTACTGAATCCAGCACTAGCTTGGGCTCCGGTATGCAGGTTGGCACTCGCGCGATGAGTACGTGAGTATCCGATAGCTAGATCCGTGATGAGGCGCATGCTGCGGTGTCCTTAGCGGTTCATCACGAAAGGAGCTTGCTGCTCGTGCGGTGTCGCGAGCAGGGGAACGGGTGTCGGCTCGGCCTGCTTTACCAGCACGAGTTGCTGCCACGCTGCGCTGTTTTGCTCGATTGGCGTGTTCACTGCCTCGGCGGTTTGCACGTGAGCGATCTGCCGCAACGGCGAATCCAGCTTGCCCTGCACGGCGAAGGCGCGCGAACCGTCTTCGCTGAGCATGACGTTGTCGATCTTGGTCATGCCTTCGCGCTTGGCGGCGACTACCAGGCCAGCAGCCAGTTGGTCACTTTGCTGATCCGGCTTGCGACCCAAATTCGCATCGAGCATGTGCACACCGGCGAGCGCCTGTTGGTATAGCGCGTGGTCCGGGTTCTTCGGGGTGGCGAGGTTGGGTGCGGCGTTTTTAGATTGCACATGGTCCAGTGCTTTCAGCGTCTTCAGACCGACGATGCCGTCCACTTCAAGGTGGTGATCGTGCTGGAAGCGTTCCACCGCGTGACGTGTGTCCGGACCGAAGTGGCCATCCGCTTTCAGCGGCTTGCCGTCGTCGCCGGTGTAGCCGAGTTTGGCGAGGTCGGCTTGCAGCTCGTGTACGGCGGCGCCGTGAGCGCCTTGTTTGAGGACGGAGCCAGCCTTATCTGAAGTGTGGCTGGGAGCTTTCGTAGCGGGGCTCAGCTTGAGCGTACCCATCGCCTCGTCGAACCGTTCGGCACGGCTTTCGACGGCTTTGGCATTGACCTTGTCGTGGCCGTATGCCGTCGTACCGATGAAGTTCTGGATGTCTTCCCGGCTTGGCGTGTCGCCTGCCTGCACCGCTCCGCCCGCGAGTTTTTCCGGTTTTCCCGCCAGGAAGCCGACAAACTGAGGGCCGGCGGGGCCAAACTGGTTCTCGTAGTCGGCAATGCCCAGCTGCAATTTGGCGTCTTTGCTGATGGCATCGGCGGCGGCCGGGTTCTGCTTGCGGACCTGATCGATAACGTCGTCCACGCCCGCGATGGACTTGTCCAACTGCTTGTTGGTGAACCGGTCAATATTGTCCTGCAGGACCGCCCGCAACTTGACGTCCAGTGCATTCAATTCCGTGCGCGACAGTCCGCCGTGCTGCGACAGTTTTTTGATGTCATCAGCGCTGAATCCATTATCCTTCAAGAACCCTTTCACTTCGGCCCCATTCTTGCCCACATCGAATTGCAGCAGGCCGAACGTGTAGGTGCTGCTGCCTTTCTCGGCGTAGGTAAACCGGTTCACGTCTTGCGTGTTGCCCCCGAGCTCCGTTGCAAGGAAAAGCGTGCGCAACTGATCATGGGTGATGGTGGCGTTGTTTGGCATGACGAACTCCTGTCAGTTCATGTCGGGCTGTCAGCCCCCGAAACAGTTGTTGTGAGTTAAGTCGATCAAGCCCTTGCCGGGAACATCCTGCGGCGTAGCGGGCCGCATCTGGAAATGCCCAAACATATCGTCGTTGCAGATCTCCACGGCCTTGCGCTGCGTGTCGTCCCGCAAGGTGCACATGCCGCCGTAGCTGTTGTTGCTGTTTGCCGTACCCACCGGAAGATTGATGAGACGGCTGCAACTGATGATCTTGCCGAGCTGCTTCTGCTCCACCAGGGACTTGTTGAATGAGGAGATCCGGATGCTGGGGTCGCGGTAAGTCACCACATTCACGCATGCGCCACCATCGCCCGGTGGTTCGCACGATGAATCGTCGATGATGTATTTCTCGTTGCGCGCCAGCACCGCAATGCGCGTTGTATAGGCCTGCTGGAGGCATGCCTCGTCTTGGCAAACATTCCGGGTGTATGTGAGCCAGTGACGTTGCTCTTCGATCAGTGCGTTCTTGCTGGACGGGGCGACCGCTGCCAGTGCCGCCTTGTAGGTTTGCTGCAATTTGTCATCCAGTGCGGATATCTGACTGTCGTTGCGTATCAGCGTTTCCGTACTTCTGGCGGCGTTGCTGCAATCCGCGCTGGCGGCAATGGCGCCAGGTGCCGCCATGAGAAAAAACACACTGAAAACGCAGAGAGGGAGATGGGATTTCGTGGCAGGCATAGGCTACTGAATCCGTTGGGGCAGGCTGCAGGCGGAGTAGTAAACGTGGCAATCATTCGCCTCAGGCTTGCACATTTGCATGCCTTTCTCGGTCGCTTGAGAGATAGTGGCTCCGGAGTTCACGTTGAAGATTTTTCCGCCGACCACCATGGTGACGCATTGATTGCCATACGAGATTTGCACTCTGCAATTCA
>DASZCB010000464.1:0-2660 GCA_035943575.1 Rhodanobacter sp.
GGTTGCGATCCGCAGCGGTTCTTCTCGGCCTTCGACCATCTGCTGCGGTTGAAGGACGGCGATTTCGGCGGCGACCAGGATCTGGACAGCGATGTCGCTCCGGCGCAGGCAGCACTTGCGGCCGGCAGAGCCGGCGGCGCGGCCAGTTTGCCGCAGGCGCAGCGCAGCGTGACCTTGCTGCATGGGCAGAAACTATCCGAACTGATCGCGATGAACGGGCCGGTGAAGGCGGCGCTGGAAATGTGGCTGACCCAGTGGCGCGCGCAATTGACGGACGCCTGGATCAACTATCAATACCTGCGTTACCAGATGTGGCCGCAATACGAAAAGGCGGATCTGCCCGAGGCGCTGCTGTTCGGCATCATGGCGAAGGAGTCCGGCGGCAAGGTGCATGCGGTGTCGCGTTCGGGCGCGGCCGGGCCGCTGCAGTTCATGTATGCCACCGGCGTGCGTTTCGGGCTCGGCATGGACAACGGTTTCGATACGCGCTTCGACCCCGCAGCATCGGCACGGGCGAATGCGGAATACCTCAATGAGCAGTTGGGGATCTTCAACAACAACCTCGAACTCACCATTGGTGCCTACAACGGCGGTGAAGGGCGCATGCGCCGCACGGTCGGCGACGATACCTCGGTGAGCTTCTATGATCCGCGCATCTACGGCCAACTGTCGCAGGAAACCCGTGACTACGTGCCGTCGGTGCTGGCGGCGGCGTGGCTGTTCCTGCATCCGGAGAGCTACAACTTGCGCTTCCCGAAGATCGACGGCGCGCCCGGCTCGGTCACCCTGAAGCGTCCGGCGTCGCTGTCCGAATTGACCGTATGTCTGGGTTCGGCTGGCGGCATGAATGACGGCTGGTTCCGCACCCTGCGCAATCTCAATCCGCGGCTGGACCCACAGGTGACCCAGCCGGTGGGTACCCTGGTGCAGTTGCCCAAGCCGTTGGAGCAGGCGTACGCAGCACGTTGTGTCGATGGCCCGTGGCCGATCCTTGCCGGCGATCTGCATCGTGCCGTGGTGCCGGTGGTCGCGCCGGCGCCGGTGGCGAGTGCACCGGCGGTCACTGAAACCAGCCGCTACAAGGTGCGTCGTGGCGATACCCTGATCAGCGTCGTGCGCAAACTGCATTGCTCAAGCGTGCAGGAAGTGGCCGAGATGAACGGCCTCAAGCGCCAGCATGCTGCCATCGGGCAGACGTTGAAGCTGCCGGTCTGTCGCTGAGCGTGTTGCAGATTGCCTGGGGTCAGGCGACTGCGCTTTCCTGCACCCAGCTGTTCACGGTGTTGCCGCTGCGGTGGTGAACTTCCTTCAGCTCGCGCAACAGCTGCATCAGCTGCCGATGCTGCGGCTGCAGGCTGGCGTGCGGAGAGTTCTTGGTCTCGTGGTAAGCCACTGCCAGCCATAGCGCGATGCCGCGTAGCGCCACTTCGCCGTTGGTCGAGCAGGCGCGCTCATAACCCGCGTCGGTGCCCTGGCCCCAGGGCAGGTAACGTACTTCCGGCGCAGTGCCGTACAGGTGTGGGAAATCGCTGCGCGAAGCGTGGCCGATCTCGCGCAGGGTCAGCGTACTCAGTCGTTCCCGGCTGCGCTTGGGGAGTGCCCGAATGCTGCGCTCGATATCGCGGAATTGGCGGCCAAGCTGGTGCGCGCGCATCATCACGAAGAATGGAGTGAGTAGTCGCATGAGTCCCCTCGGCGCTTAAGTTCGGCGGCACGCAAAACGCGCCGCGAAGACGCCAGCGTAGCGAAGGGATCGCCGGAATAGCGCCTAGAGCGTCACAAAATGACGTAAGGCGTCAGTTTTTCGGGTGCGCCGGGAACGATGACGGCTCAGCCGTGGCCGAGCCGTTGGCCCACCAGCACCGCCTGTTGCGCTTGCAAACTGTCCAACGTGGCGGTGCCCTCGGGCAGCAGCAGGATCACCGTGGAGCCCATGTTGAAACGGGCCATCTCGGCGAAACGTTCCAGCGTGATCTGCTGGCCGGCGAACGACTTGCGCCGGATCGACGAGGCATACGGCGGAATCACCAGGCCGTCCCACACCGTGGCGACCGACGAGACCAGGATCGCGCCGACCATAACCACCACGAACGGGCCATGCTCGCCCTCGAAGTGGCAGACCAGTCGTTCGTTGCGCGCGAACAGCCGCGGGATCGCTTCCACCGCGAACGGCGCCACACTGAAGATGCGCCCGGGCCCGTGCACGGTTTCCTTCAGCGTGCCTTTCAGCGGCATGTGCACACGGTGATAGTCGCGTGGCGACAGGTATACGGTGACGAAGCGCCCGTTGCGGTACGGCGCAGCGGCGGCCTCGTCGCCACCGAGCAGTTCGGCGGTGGTGTAGTCCTGACCTTTGGCCTGGAAGATACGGCCATCGACGATCGCGCCGGACTGACTGATGCGGCCGTCGGCGGGCGAGAGCAGGGCGGCTGGATCGGCGTCTGCACGGCGTGCGTCGGGGCGCAGCTTGCGCGTGAAGAACGCATTGAAGTGCTGGTAGGCCAGCGCATCGGGCTGCGCCGCCTCGGCCATGTTCACGTTGTAATTGCGCACGATGGTGGATATCAGCCAGTTCTTCCACGGCGCGAAGGTCCAGCGCGTGGCCCAGTAGACCACTCGCGACAGTGCGCGGTGCGGAAGGATGTATTGCAGGAATACGT
>DASZCB010000465.1:0-4805 GCA_035943575.1 Rhodanobacter sp.
GGACGGTCGTGCAGCATGCTCGCTTTGGCCACCTCCGCTGTTGTTGGCCTGGGCCAGGAAGTCCGCCTTGTCGGGCGCCTGCTGATTCGCCACGTTGACCAGGGTTACGTCGAGCGTCGGCAAGCTGGGGCTGGGTTTCACGAAATGGAAGGTGATCCCCAGCAGCAGCACGCCGTGCACCAGTAACGAAAACAGCAAGGTGGCGCCGATGGGGTTGGGTGCGGCAGGGACGGTTGCTGTGGTGCTCACGCGGTACGCTTTCCAATGACGTGCTGCTCGATGACGTCGAACAGCTGACCGGCAATGTTAAGCCCGAACTGCGCATCCAGTTCACGCACGCAGGTCGGGGATGTGACGTTGATCTCGGTCAGGTAGTCGCCGATCACATCCAGTCCGACAAACAGCAGGCCGCGCCTACGCAGTTCCGGCGCCACCTGGGCCACGATCCAGCGGTCGCGCTCGGACAGCGGTATGCCGACGCCGCGGCCGCCGGCCGCGAGATTGCCGCGGAAATCGTCGCCCTGCGGGATGCGCGCGAGCGCATACGGCACAGGATTGCCGTCGATGACCAGGATGCGCTTGTCGCCGGCGCTGATCTCCGGGATGTATTTCTGCACGACCACCAGTTGCCGCCCCTTACCGTGGGCATTGCCGCCGAGCAGGGTCTCCAGCATCGAGTTGAGGTTGCTGTCACCGGCCTTGACCCGGAAGATGCCGCGTCCGCCCATGCCGTCCAGTGGCTTCAGCACCACCTCGCCGTGCTCGGCAGTGAATCGACGCAGTTCGCCCACATCACGCGCGACCAAGGCCGGCGCGGTGCACTGCGGAAAGACCAGCGTGAACAGCTTTTCGTTGCAGTCGCGCAGCGATCGCGGGTCGTTGACCACCATGACGCCACCACGCTGGGCCACTTCCAGCACCATGGTGTCGTAGATGAACTGCGCGTCGACTGGCGGATCCTTGCGCATCAACACCACGTCGAGCTCGCGCAGATCACGCCACTGCGCCGATCCCAATGTGTACCACTGTTTCGGGTCTTCACGCACGCTGAGCGGGGCGATCCGCGCCCAAGGCGCGCCATCGCGAAGCGCCAGATCGCCCTGTTCGAAGTAATGCAGCGAATGGCCGCGCCGCTGCGCCTCCAGCAGCATCGCAAAGCTGGTGTCCTTGGCCATCTTGATCGCGCCGATGGGGTCCATCAGCACGCCGACCGAAAGGGTCATCATGGGTTCTCCGTTGGTGGCCTGATCCGCACTTTTGTACGGGCAGGCGTGGATGATTAGGTGGCTATACTAAGCGGATGGTCGCCGAGGCCCTCCATCGCGGCAAGCCTGACATGATCCGCAACTGTCGCCCGTGGCCAGATGGTGCCAATATGGGTCACCTCGCGCAGTCGACAGACAGCGCCGGTGATTATTGCTTGACAGTCTCGGCGGGCAGGCAGTAAACAACAAAGCCTCAGGTGGCCGCTGCAAAGCGGGAATCGGGTGGTTTGTTTTCGACATTTTTTTAGATGCGCATCATGCGGCATGGCTGTTGCATGTCTTGGTGCCTATCCTGAGCCCGGGGCGGGTCGCAGGGGGAGTATGTGAATTTGAACGTGAGTGCTAATGAATTGGCTGGTCTCAAAGTCATGGTGATTGATGACTCGAAGACCATCCGCCGCACAGCTGAAACTCTGCTGAAAAAAGAGGGTTGCGAGGTGTTGACCGCCGTGGACGGGTTCGAGGCGTTGGCCAAGATATCCGACCAGAAGCCGGCCATCATTTTTGTCGACATCATGATGCCGCGGCTGGATGGTTATCAGACCTGCGCCTTGATCAAGAACAATCCGCAGTTCCGCGCCACGCCGGTGATCATGCTGAGTTCGAAGGACGGCCTTTTCGACAAGGCGCGTGGCCGCATCGTGGGTGCCGAGCAGTATCTGACCAAGCCGTTCACGCGAGACGAGCTGCTTGGTGCCATTCATCGCCATGTCAGCACGGTGTCAAACCGCTGACTGCAGATTCTGAGGGGGACCTGTGGCCACTATTCTCATCATCGACGACTCGCCGACCGACGTGCGCGTATTCACCACGCTGCTCGAACGGGCTGGCCATCAGGTCGTCGCTGTCAGCAGCGCCGAGGAAGGCATCGAGCGCGTCCGCGCCGAGCTGCCGGCCTTGGTCATCATGGACGTGATCATGCCCGGCATGAATGGCTTCCAAGCGACGCGCACGCTGACCCGTGACCCGGTCACGGCGGCAGTGCCGATCGTGATGATCACCACCAAATCGATGGAAACCGACCGCGTCTGGGGTCTGCGTCAGGGTGCCCGCGCGTTCATCACCAAGCCGGTGAACGAAAAAGAATTGCTGGCCTGTATCAACGAATTGTTGTCGAGCGCGACATGAACCAGTCCGTCAACCGTACCCCGTTCGAAATCCTGGCTCGCTACGAGCGGCTGTCGCTGGCGCATGCCTCCGACACGCAGGACAGGCTGGAGGCGCCCGGGTTGTGGCGAGGCATCGGTTTTCGCGTCGGTTCGCGCTTGCTGGTCAGCGGCATCGACGAAATCAACGAGCTGCTGGCGGTGCCGGTGCTCACCCCGGTGCCCGGCACCCAGCCGTGGCTGCTTGGTGTGGCCAACGTGCGCGGCAACCTGGTGCCGGTGATCGATTTTGCCCGTTTCCTGTTTGGCGAACGTACGCAGCATTCCGATCGCACCCGCCTGCTGGTGGTGCGCCAGGGTGGTGGCAGCGTGGCGCTGCTGGTGGATGAGGTGTTTGGCCAGCGCACGGTTGACGAGGAACAGCGCCGCGAGGCCGGGCGCGAAGACGATCCGCGCCTCACCCGATTTGCCGAGAGCCGGGTGGGCGAACAGCAATTGGCGGTTTTCAGCATGAATCGACTGGTGCGTGCACCGGATTTCCGGCAGGCCGCGGCCTGACATCAGGCCGGCGGCAGTTATATGAAGGGCCGGTGCCCGTTCGGGCCGGAAACTTGGGGCAATCATTCCCTGGCCAGTACCCGCTCTGCGGGGCCGGCAACGAACACGTTAGACGGATGAGGTGAACATGAGCACTACAGGGGGCGTCAGCAAGGAACGCGGTTACACCACCGCACTTATTGTCCTGCTGCTGATTGCGATCGCTTTGGCGGCGTTCGATTTCTGGCGGCTCAACATCAAGAACGATGAGGACCGCCAGGCCATCGCGTTGACCACGCAGATCCAGGTGCTGTCGCAGCAGACGGCGAAATTCGCGCTGGAATCGGCGGGCGGCAACACCGACTCCTTCAAGGAGCTTGAAAGCACCCGCAACTCCATCGATTCGGCGGTGAAGCGGCTGAACAAGGGTGATTCCGCCAGCGGCATGCAGGCCTATGCCGACAACAACACCTCGCTCGCCGGTCGCGCGGTGAGCGCGCTGAATGACTCCTGGAAACAGCTCGACGCCGACATCGGCAAGATCCTCTCCAACAAGGCGGTTGTGCTGGATTCCGGACAGCGTGCCAGCACGTTGTCGCAGCAGATGCCCTTGCTCAACTCGAGCATGGAACAGGTCGTCAACATCCTGCAGCAGCGCAACGGCAGTTCCGAGCAGATGCTGGGCACCTCCCGTCAGATGCTGTCCGCTGACCGAATCATCCGTCGCGTGCAGGAAATATTGCAGGGTGGCGACAATGCGCAGTCGGCAGCCGACGGCCTGTCCCGCGATGCGCAGCTGTACGGCAACGTGCTGAAGGGCCTGATCCAGGGCAGCGCCGACAGCGGCGTGAAACCGATCGGCGACGCGAATGCGCGCAAGATCCTCACCGACATGGATGCCAGCTGGGGCAAGCTGACCGATCCGGTCGCCAAGCTGGTTGCCGCCGCCAGCAACATCGCCGACGTGAAACACGCGGGCAACCAGGCTTCGCTGGATTCGCAGACCGTGCTGTTGCGCGCGAACGACCTGTCCGAGCAGATCGGCAAGCTGCCGTTGCGTCGGCTGTTCCCGAACGTGTGGTGGGGCCTGCTTGGCGCTATCGCTGCGGTGGCCTTCGCACTGATGCTGGTCGTTACCCTGGTCACCGAACAGCGTCGCCGGTTCGCCAGCAGTACCGAGCTGAACCAGCGCAATCAGGAGGCGATCATGCGCCTGCTGGACGAAATGGGTTCGCTCGCCGAAGGCGACCTGACCGTCAAGACCACGGTGTCGGAAGACATCACCGGCGCGATTGCCGACTCGGTGAACTACGCCATCGACGAGCTGCGTTCACTGGTGACCACCATCAACGAGACCTCCGAGCAGGTGTCGTCGTCGGCGCAGGAAACCCAGACTACCGCACGCCACCTGGCGGACGCGGCGGAGCAGCAGGCGCAGCAGATCAGCTCGGCGACCTCGGCGATCAACCAGATCGTGAGCTCGATGGACATCGTGTCGAAGGATTCCGCCGAGTCGGCCGACGTGGCCGAGCGCTCGGTGAAGATCGCCTCGCACGGCGCCGAAGTGGTGCGCGAGACGATCTCCGGCATGGACTCGATCCGCGACCAGATCCAGGAGACCTCGAAGCGCATCAAGCGCCTGGGCGAATCCTCGCAGGAGATCGGCTCGATCGTGGAACTGATCAACGACATCGCCGAACAGACCAACATTCTCGCCTTGAACGCGGCGATCCAGGCGGCTTCGGCCGGCGAGGCGGGTCGCGGTTTCGCGGTGGTGGCGGACGAAGTGCAGCGACTAGCCGAACGTTCGACCAGCGCAACCAAGCGAATCGAGACGCTGGTGCAGACGATTCAGTCCGATACCAACGAAGCGGTGAACTCGATGGAGCAGACCACC
>DASZCB010000466.1:0-4044 GCA_035943575.1 Rhodanobacter sp.
CTACTGGCTGCCTGCCGATCGTCTGGTCGGCGTGGACTCGGGCAGCCTGCCGACGGTGTCGGCCGCCTATACGGCCGACACCTGGAAAGGTGTGGTGTCGCCGATGACCGACACTATCGGCGACACCATGGCGGAAAAAAAAAGTCTGGCCGATGGGTTTCGTAGCGCGTACTTCACCAGCTACTTTCATGCCTGGGCGAAGTTCCAGAGCCGTTTCTTCGACGGCGTGAACCTGTGGAAAGGCCATGCCGACGAACTGGCCACGCGCGCCGCCGGCGACGACAACCCGTACCGGTTTTTTTTTGACAGCGTGCAACGCAACCTGCTGAGCCTGCCTCTGCAGTTGCCGTTGTCACTGCGCTGGCAACGTGCGTGGAGCCAGACCAAGGCAGCCGGATGGGGCGGCTGGAAACCTTTCGGCGGCTTCATCGGCAATACCGTCGGCGGCTGGTTCAGCAGCGCGGGGATTGCGCCGCCGACGTGGTTGCTGGCCATGCTGGATACCCGTCACACCGTGCTCGACAAGCAGAAGGCACTGTTCGCTAACGGCTACCTGCGTCTGCAGGCGCAGGGCGGCGAACAGAACCTGTACCAGATCGTTGCCGACATCTATCGCGCCAAGGGCGCGCCGGCGCAGCCGCCGGCCAGCGAATACGCCACGCTGCTGCAATCGGTGGATCGGCCGAACGATAGCTACGCTTCACAGTTCAAGGGCGACGACCTCGGCGCCTGGTCGGTGGTGCAGGGTCCGTCGCATCTGCTGCTGTACCTCACCGTTCAGCGCGCCGCCGCCTATGTGCAACAACGCTGGAACGACGGTGTGGCGACGCCGCTGAAGCAGCTGCCGGCCGATCAGCAGTTGGCCGCGCTGTATGGCACCCAAGGCAAGCTCAATGCCTTCGTCAACGACTGGCTGGCGCCGTTCGTCAGCGAGAAGGAACATGCACCGACCAAGGTAGGCGGCATCGCGTTGCCGCTGACGCCTGGCTTCCAGGCGATGATGGCGGCGCAGAGCCAGGCCCAGCCGGCGCTGAATACCGACCAGCCGTTCATGGTTGGCAGCTTCAGTTTTTCCGGACCGAGCCAGCTGGGCAGCCTTACCGAAGGCGCGCTGGGCACGGTATTGCAGATCGACTGCAGGGATCACAGCTTCAGTGCCAGCAGCAAGGCGCAATCACTGGCCGAGTCCAAGGTCGCGGTGTTCTGGTCGCCGGCCAACTGCCTGCAGGCCAGCCTGCGCATCAGCCTGGAACAACCCCCGCCGAACGAAGTGGCGTTGGTGCCGGCCGCCTCGGCCAGCGCCGCCGGCGCTGCAGCACCCGCCGTGGCGGATGCACTGGTGCTCACCAAACTCTATGCGGGGCAGGACGGCTTCCTGCAACTGCTGAAGGATTTCGGCGACGGCTCGCACAGCTTCGTGCTCGCTGATTTCCGCGATTCCTATACGCCGCTGCAGTGGGCCGATATCACCGCACGACTGAGCACGGTCGGTTTCAATCAGGCGCAGGTATTCCTCGTGGTCGACCTGTCCGATGCGATGAAGCAATACCTCAACGCACGCAATACGCCGGTGGCGATGCCCGCCACGATCATTGAATAGCGTTTATCAAGGCTGGCTTATCAAAGCTGGCCGATCAAATCAGGCTGTCGAAGGAGAAGCACCATGAGTATCGAACTGGCCGAACTGCTTGCGCCGATCTCGCCCGATCGTCCCTGCGGCGAGGACGTGAGCTTCAACGACGTGTACGACCGCGTGCGCGATGCGCGCCGCGCCGACGACCCCAACCTGCGCCAGGGCGAATGGCAGACCGAACTGAAGGTCGCCGATTGGCGCCTGGTGATCCGTCTGTCCACCGAAGTGCTGACCAAGCAGAGCAAGGATCTGCAGATGGCCGTGTGGCTGGGCGAAGCGTTGATCGCCACCGACGGCGTCAGCGGGGCCACGCAGTCGGTCGAACTGCTGTACGGCCTGCTCGACACGATGTGGGACGGCCTGTATCCCGAACTCGATGGCGACGATGCCGAGGAGCGCGCGGCCAAGCTGGCCTGGTACAACATCTACGCCAGCGACGCGCTGCGCCGCGTGCCGCTGTCCGGCGGCTCGAAGCCGATGACCCTGCTGGACTGGCAGGATTCGCGCGAGGTCGACAACCTGGCACGACAGAATCAGGAATCCCATCGGGCCGCACTCGACGAAGGCCGGCTCACCGGCGAGGCGTTCGACAAGGCGATGCTGGAAAACCCGAACGACGCCGTACTACGCCTGCTGGAGCAGTCCGACGGCGCGTTGATCGCCTTCGACAACCTCAAGCGCATCGCCGACAGTCGGCTCGGTCGCGCTGCACCGTCGCTGGCCGCGGTGGAGGATGCGCTGAAACGGATTCGCCAGGTGATCGGCAAGACCGCCCAGGCCAAGGGCATCGGCGGCGCTGCAGCCGCTGCTGCCGGCAGCGAGTCGGGTGATCCCGGTTCGGCCGTTGGTGCGGCATCTTCACCATCGTCACCCGCAGGCGGCATGCTGGATCTGTCCAGCAACAGCGCCGCCAGCAAGGAAGCCGCGCTGCGTGCGATCAGCGACATCGCCGCGTTCTTCCGCCGCACCGAGCCGCACAACCCGGTCGCTTTCATGCTGGAGAAAGCGGTGGTGTGGGCGAACACACCGCTCGATGCGTGGCTCAGCGAAGTCGTTCGCGACAGCACCGTGCTCGCCTCGATCCGCGATCGGGTGGGGATTCCGGGTGAGTGATCGCTGCGAGTACGGTGACAAGCAAAAGCCTGAAAGCGCAAGGCTTGGCACGGTATTGGCCTCGCGCCATGGCACTGGCCGAAAAGGTACACCACCCCAAAGTCATAGGCCGCCAACTGGCCGTACGGCTAATTCTTTCGCGCCGGGCAGATTCATAGACTTCTTCGTCATCGCCGCTGCGCATTCGCGCAACGGGCTTCGCCCAACTGTCGGGGAAACGTCATGGCCAAGAAAGAAAGCACGCAGCACAAGCTTGATCGCGTCCGCGCACCGCGTGTGCAGCTCACCTATGACGTCGAGGTGGGTGATGCTATCGAAAAGAAGGAACTGCCTTTCGTAGCGGGAGTCATTGGAGACTTCAGCGGCCAGCCGGCCGAACCGCTGGCGAAGATGAAGGAACGCAAGTTCGTCAATGTCGACAAGGACAATTTCGACGACGTGCTCAAGGGCACGAAGCCGCGCCTGCAGATGCAGGTGGACAACAAGCTCAAGGGCGACGGCTCGAAGGTTGGCGTGGAGCTCAACTTCCGCAGCCTGGAAGACTTCAGCCCCGAGAACGTGGTCACTCAGGTCGATCCGCTGCGCAAGCTGCTGGAGGCGCGCCAGAAGCTCGCCGACCTGCGCAACAAGATGGCCGGCAACGACAAGTTCGAGGAATTGCTCAACGAGGTGCTGCAGAACACCGATCAGATCACTCGGCTGACCAAGGAAGTGGGTTCGGGCGGCAAGTCCGGCGACTCCGAGTAAGCCGCGAACAGATCGCGGGCACCGCAAACCACCCATCGGACACGCAACGCTAGGGGCAAGACATGGCCAGTACACAGCAAGAAGCCGCGAAGGGCGCCGCCGCCACTGAACAGGAAGGCAGCCTGCTCGACAGCATCCTCAACCAGAGCCGCATCGCCAAGACCGACAGCGAGCGCGACCGCACCCGCGACCTGATCGCCGAGCTGGTGAATCAGGTGACCGACGGCCAGATCAGCATCTCCAGCGATGCGATCGCTTCGCTCGATGCGCGTATTGCCGACATCGACAAGCTGCTCTCCGATCAGCTCTCGGCGGTGATGCACGCGCCGGAATTCCAGAAGCTGGAAGGTTCCTGGCGCGGCCTGAAATATCTGGTCGACAACACCGAGACCAGCACCACGCTGAAGGTGAAGGTGCTCAACTGCACCAAGAAGGAACTGATCAAGGATTTCAAGAACGCTTCGGACTTCGACCAGTCCAACCTGTTCAAGAAGATCTACGAAGAGGAATACGGCACCTTCGGCGGCGCACCGTTCGCCACCATGATCGGC
>DASZCB010000467.1:0-1650 GCA_035943575.1 Rhodanobacter sp.
TTCTTCAAGCGCCGAAACCCAGCCCTTGATCGGCGAGACCAGCGTGAGATTCGACATGCGCTCCCTCAATGCCCCGGCACAAGACGGACGGTGTGCAGCGCCCAGTATGGATCAAGCTTCGAACGCGTGAAGACAAAGCACAGATCATGCACCCCCGTCTGCGCCCCCAAAGTACCATGCACCGTGCTGAGCGCGGTGTCCCAGCCGGGATGCGGCATCGGGATGCTCGCGATCTTGGCGCCGTCGCAGGTGTCGAGGTGAACCTCCAGCTCGCCATCCGGCGTCGTAGTCGGGCGCATCACGACGTTCTTCACGTCGTCACCGATCTGGAAGTTGAAGGGCAGCTGGCCCGCTTCTGCGTCAATCGCGGCAATGCCGGTGAGATCCACCTTGTGCCAGACCCAGCAGGGATTGAGCACGTCGTGCAGGAATACCGGCCGCTTGCCGTGCAGCGGCGCCGGCCCCTCGATCGAGAGCTGGATCGCGCGGTTGCAGAGATCGAGCTCGTGGCTGTCGCGGATCAGCGGCGAGGCCGGCGGCGGCGCGGCATGATCGCCGGCGTCGAGCAGGTGATCGGAATGCGACAGGCCCATCGCAGTGTAGCGCGCGAGTTCGCCCTGCATGCGGCCGTGAAAATCCGGCCAGTCATGCGAGTCAGCCGGTGACCACGCCAGCTCGGCCAGTGCGGCGGCGCGTGGGAACGCAGCATAGCCGGCATTGTCCTGCTCGCGGATATGCTCGGTCCAGATATTCCCCTGCAGGCCGATGATGTGCTTGCGCTGATCGTCATGCAGCGCGGGTGGCATCGGATCGAAGGCGTAGAGATCGCCAAGCGTCTCGATGCGTCCGCGACCGGATGGTTCACCCGGGCCTTCCGCCTGGCGGTTGTCGAGATAGAGGATCGGATCCGGCGACATCACGGCGTCATGACCCAGCAGCGCCGCGACGACGCCGCCGTCGATGCCACGCCACGAGGTGATGGTCGCGTTCTGCGCCACACCGCCCTGCAGGATCTCGTCCCAGCCGATGAGCTTGCGGCCATGATCGTTCAGGAATTTCTCGATGCGCTGGATGAACCAGCTCTGCAGCGCGTTCTCGTTCGTGATGCCGAGTGTGCGCATCCGTGCCTGGATGACCGGCGAGGCCTTCCACTGGTCCTTCACCGCCTCGTCGCCGCCGACATGGATATAGGTGGACGGGAACAGCGCCATCGTCTCCGTCAGCACGTCCTCAATGAAGCGGAAGGTGCGGTCGTCGACATTATATAAGTAGGGGAACACGCCCCAGTCGCTGGATACCGCGGTCGGCGGATGCGGCACGGAGCTCAGCCAGGGATAGGCCACGATCGCCGCCTGCGCGTGGCCGGGCATCTCGATCTCCGGCACGATGGTGATGTTGCGCGCCGCCGCATAGGCCACGAGATCGCGCACCTCGTCCTGTGTGTAGAAGCCGCCATACAGGCGCGGCTTGCCGGTCGCGGGGTCGATGTCGTGCCGCGGCGCTTCGCCGGCCGGAACGCGCCATGCGCCCACGCTGGTGAGACGCGGATAGCGCTTGATCTCAAGCCGCCAGCCCTGATCGTCGGTCAGGTGCCATTGCAGGACGTTGAGCTTTTCGCGCGCCATGCCGTCGATCAGCGTCTTGATGAAG
>DASZCB010000468.1:0-7976 GCA_035943575.1 Rhodanobacter sp.
AGCCAGCAGTTGTTTCTGGTCTGCACGATCTTCGCGCACGATGACCGCGTTCCGGGCGAAGCCGATGGCGGTGAGCGCAGCTTCGATTTCACCCAGCTCGATGCGGAAACCGCGGATCTTGACCTGATGATCGACGCGGCCGAGGTAGTCGAGCTGTCCGTCCTTACGCCAGCGCGCGAGGTCGCCTGTGCGATACATGCGCATGCCGGGCTCAAACGGATGGGCGACGAAGCGTTCGGCAGTTAGCCCGGCGCGATGCAAATAACCGCGAGCCAAACCTTCGCCAGCGATATACAGCTCGCCAGGCACACCGTACGGAACCGGTTGCAGCGCGTCGTCGAGCAAGTAGACGCGTGTGTTGTCGAGCGGCGCGCCGATGGTGATCGGCCCACCGGTTTCGATTTTGGCGAGTAACGACCAGACCGTGGTTTCGGTCGGGCCGTACATGTTCCACAACTGATCGGCCGAGGTGCACAAATCCGCGGCCAGATCCGGGGGCAGCGCTTCGCCGCCGCACAAGATGCGCAACGACGGTGATGCACGCCAGCCGCTGGCGCGCAGCATCTGCCAGGTTGCCGGTGTGGCCTGGATCAGGCTAGGCGACACGTCCTCGATGCACGCGCGCAAGCGTTCGGCATCGGTAGCGACGTCGCGCGACACCAGCTGCACGCAGGCGCCTTGCAGCAGCGGCAGGAACAGTTCCAGTCCGGCGATATCGAACGAGATCGGCGTCAGCGCCAGCAGTACGTCACCGGCAGCGAGGCCCGGTTTGTGCGCCATCGATTGCAGGAAGTTGTCCAGCGCGCGGTGCTCGATCGTCACGCCTTTGGGCCGGCCGGTGGAGCCGGAGGTATAGATCACGTAGGCCGGATGCTGCGGTCGCATGGGTTTGCGTCGCTGGTCATCGCGTGGATCGTGCGTGGCAACGGCGGCCAGGCTTTCCTGCCAGGCCGGAGCATCGATCGCCAAGGTGGCACCGATTGCGCCGGACTGGCCTTGGCGCAGCAAGGCTTCCTGGGCGGTGGTGGCGATCAGTGCGGCCGGCCGCGCATCGTCCAACATGTAGCGCAGCCGCTCGATCGGGTAATCGACGTCCAACGGCAGGTAAGCGGCACCGGCTTTCAGCACACCGAGCAGGGCGACCAACATGTCGACCGAACGCGGCAATGCGATCGCAACCAAGTCTTCGGGGCCGATGCGTTGCGCGATCAGCAGATGCGCGAGCCGATTGGCACGTTCGTTCAACTGCGCATAACTCAGACGCTGCTGTTCGAAGACCAAGGCGGTGGCGTGTGGCGTCAGCGCGGCCTGTTGTTCGAAGCGCTGCGGCAACGTCATGCCGGATAGCGGCCGTGCCGTGTCGTTCAGGTCGCGCAGCATTTGCGTGCGTTCATCCTGCGCAAGCAGATCGATGTACGCGACGGATTGTGCTGGATCGGTCGCAACGGCATCCAGCAGGCGCAGCAGGCGCACGGCCAAGGTCTCGACCGTAGCGCGTTCGAACAGATCGGTCGCGTAACCCAGCCGACCGTCGATGCCGGATACGTCGCCATTCGCATTGCGCCGCTCGACGAAGTCGAAGCTCAGGTCGAATTTGGCCTGGGCCAGATCCAGCCGGTGCTCGAACGCCTGGATGCCAGGCAAATGCAATTGTGGCGTGTCCATGTTGTGCAACGCGAACAGCACCTGGTACAGCGGATGATGCGACAGCGAGCGCGCCGGATTGAGAGCTTCGACCAATTGCTCGAACGGCAGATCCTGCTGCGCGTAAGCCTGCAGATTGTTTTCGCGTACGCGTGTCAGCAGTTCGGTGAAACGCGGTTGCCCCGACACGTCGGTGCGCAGAACTAGCGTGTTGAGAAACAGACCGACCATGCCATCGTGCGCACTGTCCGTGCGCCCGGCCACCGGCGTGCCAAGCACGATGTCGGTGCCTGCGCCGAGACGCATGAGCAGGGTGGCGAGCGCCGCATGAAGCACCATGTGCAAGCTGGCCTGCTCGGTACTGGCAATTTGCTGCAGGCGGCGATGCAGTTCGGCAGAAATGCTCAGCGGAATACTGTCGCCGTGATAGCTGGCGACAGCCGGACGCGAGTGATCGGTCGGCAGCGTTATCTGTTCGGGCAAGCCGGCCAGCTGCTGCTTCCAGTAGGCGATTTGCGTGAATGCCAAGCTGTGCGGATCGGCTTCGTCACCGAGCAGTTGCTGTTGCCACAACGTGTAGTCTGCGTACTGCAGCGGCGTACTCTGCCATTGCGGCGCCTTACCTTCGAGCCGGGCGGCATAGGCATGAGCGAGATCGTCGAGCAGCGGCGCGAGCGACGCACCGTCAGCGGCGATGTGATGCAACAGCAAGAGCAGAACATGTTCGTCAGTACCCAGCTGAAACATTTCGGCGCGTAGCGGTAATTCTTGCGACAGATCGAACGCATGCAACGCTGTGCGTTGCATAGCTGCATCCAGATCGGCTGGAGCGACGCTGTGTTGTTCCAACGCGACCTGGACATCCCGCATGAGCAACACATGCTGCAGCGGTGGTTCCTGATCGGGGAAGACTGTGCGAAGACTTTCGTGCCGCTCGACCAGATCGGCGAGCGCCGCGTGCAAGGCGGTGACGTTCAGCACACCACGCAGGCGTGCCGCTACCGGAATGTTGTAGGTTGCGCTGGGCCCATCCAGGCGATGCAGGAAAAGCAGGCGATGTTGCGCGAAGGACAACGGCAATCGCTCGGGTCGCGCTATGGCCTGCATGATGGGACGCATGTTCTGCGTCGGCATCAGCCGCTCCGCCAGCGCCGCCACCGTTCGCGCTTCAAACACGCTACGAATCGGCAACTCGAGCTTGAGGTTGGCGCGAATTTGACCGGCCAGCCGTACCGCTAGCAGCGAATGGCCGCCCAGTGCGAAGAAGTCGTCGTCGATGCCAACGCGTGCCATACCCAGTACATCGGCGAACAGCTTGCACAGCAAGGCTTCCTGCGGTGTGCGCGGTTCGCGCGTGCTGGCCAGCGCGAACTCCGGTGCTGGCAGCGCCTTGCGATCGAGCTTGCCGTTGAGGCTGAGCGGCAACGCATCCAGCACCACGAAGGCGGCCGGCACCATGTAGTCCGGCAGACGCGCGGCCAGTGCTTCGCGCAATACATCGGTGTCGATCGATGCGGCCACCAGATAGGCGACCAACTGCAGCTGACCGTTACGATCGTTGCGCGCGATCACGACATTTTGCGCATAGCCAAGTTGCGCCAGGGCATTTTCGATTTCACCCAGCTCAATGCGCAGGCCGCGCAGTTTCACTTGATGATCGACGCGTCCCAGATACTCCAATTGGCCGTCGGCGCGCCATCGCGCCAAGTCGCCGGTGCGATACATGCGCCGGCCAAGGTCGAAGGGGTTGGCAACGAAGCGTTCGGCGCTAAGTCCAGGCCGATGCAGATAGCCACGCGCCAAGCCGATGCCGCCCAGATACAGTTCGCCGGTGGCACCGACCGGCAACGGACGCAGCGCCGCGTCGAGCACGTAGAGGCGTGTGTTCCAGATCGGTGCGCCGATCGGCACGTTGGCGCCTTGCTCGTCATCGCGGCACGTCCAGGCGGTGACGTCTACAGCCGCCTCGGTGGGGCCATAGAGATTGTGCAGCGGACGATTTAGCGTTTCCTGCACGCGGCGGCGCAGTTCGCCGGAAAGCGCTTCACCGCTGCACAGAATACGCCGCAAGCTGGTGCACGCCGCGCTGGCAGGTTCCTGCAGGAAGGCTTCCAGCATCGACGGCACGAAATGAATCGTAGTGACGCCTGCGCGCTGAATCAGCTCGGCCAGATAGGCCGGATCGCGATGACCTTCGGGCTTGGCCAATACCAACCGCGCGCCTTCCAGCAGCGGCCAGAAAAATTCCCATACCGACACATCGAAACTGGACGGTGTCTTTTGCAGCACCACGTCGTCGCCCTGCAAGGCATAGGCATGCTGCATCCACTTCAGTCGGTTGACGATGCCTTGCTGGGTATTGGGCACGCCCTTGGGACGTCCGGTTGAACCGGAGGTGTAGATCACATACGCCGGGTGCAGTGCGTGCAACGGATGCAAACGCTCGGTATCGGAGGGATTGTGCGCACGACTCGAGGCGAGGCGTGCGCGCGTACCGGCATCGTCGATCAGCCGTATCGGAGCCGTTGCCGGCAACGACGCAGCCACGTCGCTGCAACTGATCACACGCGCCGGTCGCGCATCGTCGAGCATGAACGCAAGGCGTTCGACCGGATAATCGGTATCCAACGGCAGATACGCCGCGCCCGTCTTCAGCACGGCGAGCAGCGTGACGATCAGTTCCAGCGAGCGCGGTAACGCAACGGCGATGATGTTTTCCGGCCCCGCGCCGTCAGCGATCAGCAGGTGGGCGAGACGATTGGCGCGTTCGTTGAGTTGGGTGTAGCTGAGCGATTGGTCGTCAAAGACCGTGGCGATCGCCTCGGGCGTACGCGCCACTTGTTGTTCGAACAACGTCGGCAAGGTGGCTTCAGGAATCGGATGCGCGGTGGCATTCCAGGCCCGCCATTGCTCGTGCTCGGTCTTGCTGAGCAGGTCGAGTCGCGCGACCGGTTGAGATAGATCGACCGCCATCGCTTCGAGGATTCGCTCGTAGCGTTCGGCGAGGGTGTGAATCGCGTCCGGCGCGAATACGTCGGGTCGGTAGCCGATGCGCAGGCTCAGGCATTCGCCCGGCACGAACACCAGGCTCAGCGGGTAGTGCGAGATATCGCCGCCATGATTGCCAACCAGCGCGACACGCAGCCCTCGTTGCTCGTCGAGCACGCGCCGGTCCGCAGGATCGAACGGATAGTTTTCAAATACCAGCAAGGTGTCGAACAGCTCGCGCTGTCCGCTGAGCTGAAGGATCTCGGTCAGGCCAAGATGCTGCGCACGGATCAACGTCGCTTGCGTGTCTTGCAGATCGGCGAGCAGGGCGCCGAGGCGCTGACGCGGATCGATGCGCAGGCGCAGCGGCACGGTGTTGATGAACAAACCGACCATGCGTTCGATGCCGCTCAATTCCGGCGGTCGTCCGGATACCGTAATGCCGAAGCAGACGTCGTCGCGATGGGTCGCCTGGCTCAGCAGCAGACCCCACGCGGCTTGCAGCAGGGTGTTGAACGTGAGTCCATGTCGGCGAGCCTGCGCCTCGAGCGCGTGGCTCAGGCTTGCCGAGAAGGTATGACGGTGTACGTGCGGCATGGTTGGCGTGACAGGAACCTGAGCGGCCAGCAGACATGGTTGATCGATGCCATCCAGCGCCTGGCGCCACAGCGTGCGCATCTCGTTGCGATCTTGCGCGGCGAGCCACGCGAGGTAGTCGCGATAAGGCCGTACGTAGGGTAACGCGCGATGATCGCCGCCCGCGTGGTAGATCGCGAACAGTTCCGGTAGCAGGATCGGCATCGACCAGCCGTCGAGCAAGACGTGGTGATGCGTGAAGAGCATCCGGTAACGTTGCGGCGAAAGGCGGATCAGGGTGAAGCGTAGCGACGTGCTGGCTGGATCGAAGCGGCGCTGCAGATCGTCCTGAACGTGCTGCTGCAAGGCGTCTTCGCGCTGCTTCTTTGGCATGCTGCTGAGGTCGAAGAATTGCCAGCAGTGCGGCAGTTCGTGCGGGATCAGTTGCAGTGGTTGCTGGCTGCCGGGCTGTTGCACGAAAACGGCGCATAGATGCGGGTGGCGTGCCAGCAAGGTGTATGCGGCGGCCTTCAGCGCATCGGCCCGCCATCGTCCTTCGAGCGCGAACACCATCTGCGTGAGGTAGGCATCCGGCGCAGCATTGTCGTAGAGCGCGTGGAACAGCAGGCCTTCCTGCAGCGGCGATAGCGGCAATACATCGGCCAGCGGGCGCGCGCTTTCTAGTTGTTCGATTGACTGCTGGTCTAGCGACACCAGTGGTAGATCCGAAGGTGTCAGGCCGCCGGCATGAGGCAACGCGACATGCACCAGCATCGCCTCGAGCACGGCGAACCATTGGCGGCCCAATGCTTCGATTTCCGCGGCATCGAACAACTGTCCTGCGTAGCACCATTCGGCGCCGAGCTCCGGGCCGGTATCGCGATCCAGCACGATGGCATTGAGGGTGATCGTGTGTGACAGCGCGCGTTCCGCATCATCGCCACCATTGAATGCTTGCAGGCCCGCTTCGTCGGTGACGGCGAAACGCCCCAGATAATTGAAGGCGATTTGCGCGGTCGGATAGCGCGCGAGGGCATCGCGACTCGTCGGATCCAGATGGCGCAGCAGACCGTAGCCGAAGCCATGATCGGGAATGGCGTGCAGTTCTTCCTTGATGCGCTTAAGTGCCCGGCCGAGGTCGTCGCCACCACGAATGGCTTGTGCCAGATCGATCTCGCCTGGATCGAGCGCGACCGGATACAGACTGGTGAACCAACCGACGGTGCGCGATAGGTCAACGCCATCGAACACGTCTTCACGACCGTGTCCTTCCACGTCGAGGCGCAAGGCAAGTTCGACATGCGCGCCGTGCGGCTTGCGCCAGGTCGCCAGTGCGAGCGTGAAAGCCGTCAACAGGACATCGTTGACGGTGGCGTGGAAGGTGGCAGGAACCTCGCTCAGTAGGCGCGCAGTGACATCGCTGTGCAGATGCAAGCGCACCTTGCGTTGCGTGTGCGCGGTGTCGCGTATGGGATCGAGTGCACGCGTGCCGAGCAGTGGATCAGGCGTTGCGGCGATCGCACACCAGCGATCCAGTTCGCGCTGACGCCGCGGCGTGCCGGCTTCTTCGCGCAGAAGCTGCGCCCAACGGCGCAACGACGTGCCGGGCGGATCGAACACCGGTGTTTGTCCGTTCGACGCCGCCGTCCACGCCTGTTGCAGATCAGGCAACAGGATGCGCCAGGACACACCGTCGACGGCCAGGTGATGGACGATCAGCAGCAACCGGCCAGGCTGATCCGCACCGCAATCGCCCCATATCGCCTGCAGTAGTTGTCCGGCGTCTGGATCAAGCCGTGAAATCGCTTCGGCGGCTGCCTGTTCGAGCCGGTGCTGGCGATCCGGTTCCGGCGCATCGAGCAGGTCGATGCACGTGAGGCAGTCGGTGGCCTTCACCGAGCCAATCGATGGGATAGACGCAACGGTCACGACATCTTTGTGGACCAGTCGTAAACGCAACGCGTCATGCCGATCCAGCAAGGCTTGCAAAGCGACGAGCATGACGCGCCGGGTTACACCTGCTGGCACGCTCACCAGCTGCGACTGATGCAACCGCATGAGCGAGCCGCCTTGTTCGACAAACGCCTGCATGATGGGCAGTAGCGGCATCTCGCCGGTGGCTTCATCGATCGTTGGTGCGCACTGCGTTTCCTGCGTGGCAGCGTTGGCAGCGAGCGCTTCGATCTTCGGATGCTGGAAGATGTCGCGCGGTGCGATCAGCAAGCCGCGCTTACGCGCACGACTGACCAGGCGGATCGCGCCGATGCTATCGCCGCCCAGTTCGAAAAAGCTGTCATCGATGCCAACTTGGGTAAGACTGAGCACTTCCGCAAACAATTCGCAAAGGATTTCCTCCGCTGCGTTGCGTGGACCCCGCGTGGTGGCGGCAACGAAGTCCGGCGCGGGCAGGGCCTTGCGATCCAATTTTCCGTTGCCGGTGAGTGGCAGCGCATCAAGCGTGACGAAGGCCGCTGGCACCATATAGTCCGGCAGGCGTTTGGCGAGCTCCGCACGCAATGTCGCGCTATCGATTTCGGTGGCGACCAAGTAGGCCACTAGTTGTTTCTGTTCGGCACGGTCTTCGCGCACGATCACGGCATTGCCGGTAAAGCCGAGCTGGGCGAGTGCCGCTTCGATTTCGCCGAGTTCGATGCGATAGCCGCGAATTTTGACCTGATTATCGATGCGCCCGAGATATTCGAGCTGGCCATCCGCTCGCCAGCGCGCATGATCGCCGGAACGATACATGCGCTCACCCGTCGCGAATG
>DASZCB010000469.1:0-2489 GCA_035943575.1 Rhodanobacter sp.
CTTCGCGGTGGTCGCTTGGTACGGGAAGTACGGCAGCCGCGCCGACGACACACGGAGCGCACGATGACTCCGATCACTTGCAACGAGGACCTGCGTCGCCTGGCGATGCGCCGCGCGCCGCGCGCGATCTTCGACTACGTCGACCGCGGCTCGTACGACGAACAGACGATCCGCGCCAACCGCGCCGAGCTGGACGCGTTGCAACTGCGCCAGCGGGTGATGATCGACGTGTCGCAGCGTTCGCTGGCCACGACCCTCGTCGGCGAGCCGGCGAGCATGCCGGTGGCGCTGGCGCCGACCGGATTGACCGGCATCATGCACGCGGGCGGCGAGATCCTGGCGGCGCGCGCGGCGCAGGCGTTCGGCGTGCCGTTCACCCTGAGCACCATGTCGATCTGCTCGATCGAGGCGGTACGGGCGGCGGTAGACAAGCCGTTCTGGTTCCAGCTCTACGTGATGCGCGACCGCGGCTTCGCCGCTTCGCTGATCGAACGTGCCAAGGCGGCGCAATGTTCGGCGCTGATGCTTACGGCCGACCTGCAGATCCAAGGTCAGCGTCACCGCGATATCAAGAACGGGCTGAGCGTGCCGCCGCGGCTGACCTTGCGCAATCTGCTCGATACTGCGAGCAAGCCACGCTGGGTCGTCGCCATGCTGCGAACCCCGCACAAGAACTTCGGCAATCTGGCCGGTACGATCCCGGGCGGCGGCAAGGGACTTACCACGCTGTCGCAGTGGATCGCTAGCCAGTTCGATCCTTCGCTGAGCTGGCAGGACGTGGCGTGGGTGCGCAGCCTGTGGCCGGGCAAGCTGATCATCAAAGGCATCCTCGATGCGGACGACGCACGGCATGCGGTCGATGCCGGCGTCGATGCGCTGGTGGTCTCCAACCATGGTGGACGTCAGCTCGACGGCGCGCCAGCAGCCATCGAGGCGCTGCCGCGCATCGTCGAAGCGGTCGGCGACCGCACGCAGGTTTTGTTCGACAGCGGCGTGCGCAGCGGACAGGACGTGCTCAAAGCGATGGCACTCGGTGCGCAAGGCACGCTGATCGGCAAGGCCTTCCTGTACGGCTTGGGCGCGCTCGGCCAGGACGGCGTGCGCATCGCGCTGGAGCTGATCCGCAAGGAGCTGGACGTGAGTATGGCCCTCACCGGTACGCGCGACGTGCACGACATCAACCGGCAGGTGCTGTGGAACCCGCCATCCGCCGGCTAGCTGCGATGTCGACGCGTGACGCTCAACGCGCCTTGGCGGATGCCTTGGTTGCCGGTGCCGCGCGCGAGAAGATCCGGATCACCGAATCAAGGTGCGCGCGCATGGCCCGGCGTGCGGCCTGGGCGTCGCGTGCCTGCAGGCTCTCGACGATGGCGCGATGTTCGAGCTCCGAGCGGTGCGGCATGTCGCGCGGCGTGTAGAGAGCTTGCAGTCGCTGGAACATGGCGCCGTACTGGTGTCCCAGCAGATGACGGATCAGCAGGGCATACGCCGGGTTGCCGCTGGCATCGGCGATGCGGATATGCAGCAGGCGGTCACCCGGATGCGTGGTGGAGCCGGCGCGGTTGTCCGCGATGTTGCGGCGATAGGCCTTCTCGATGCCGGCCAGCTCCGCCTTGCTGGCGTGTTCGGCGGCCAGCGCGGCGGCCTCCGGTTCCACCAGTCGGCGTGCCTGCAGCAGGGAGAACGGCGGAACTTCCGCGGCGAAGTCGGGCGCCAGCCCGAGCTCCTCGTCCACCGGCCACGGCTGCCGCCGCGCGGCCTCGTCGAGCAGGTGGCCAGCTGCTTGTGCAGGCGCGGCACCTGGCGCTTGCACAGTGACGCCGTCGCCCACGCGTACCTTGACCAGCCCGACGACTTCCAACGCGATCAGCGCCTCGCGCACCGAGGTCCGGCTCACGCCGAACATCTGCGACAGCTCGCGTTCCGCCGGCAGGTAGCTGCCGGGCGGAAACTCGCCGCTGTCGATCATGGCGCGTAGCTGGTCGGCGATCTGCTGGTAGATGCGTCGGTTGGTGATGCTTTGGATGGGCATGGCATACCGATGGCGCGCACGGATACGTTGTCGCCAGTATAGCGGGCGGGCTGCCTTCGCTCTGATCCACGGCGACGAGCTGATCGCCCGCAGCGAGATCGTGCCGCGCAAGCCATGGCCGACGACGTGGCACGGGCGCAACGCGTTGGAGCGGCTTCAGCCGCGATGCTTTTCAGAAGGTGATGAAGCCCCTGTTGCGGGCCAGAAATCCGGCGATCTAGTGCATGCGCGGCTCCTTTGTGGTGGCGGTGAGTGCTGCCTGCTGAGTCAGTGACCTTGCCGGCGTTGCGAGGTCTCGCCGTCATCGGTCTGCCATCTGACGGCCAGCCTGTCGCCTGTCGTTGCCCGCCCCGCAGCAGCGGCAGCTGCTTTGATCGACGCTCCAATCCAGGGAGTGCAGGGCATGGTCAAGTGGACACAGACGGTGACCGCCAAGGTGCTGGGCATCGGCGTGCTG
>DASZCB010000470.1:0-2803 GCA_035943575.1 Rhodanobacter sp.
CCGAGCCGGCGCTGCGCGCACAACGCCGGCGCATCGGCATGATCTTCCAGCACTTCAACCTGCTCGCCTCGCAGACGGTGGCGGACAATGTCGCGTTCCCGATGCGGCTGGCAGGCGAACGCAACGCTGCCGTCCTGCGCGTCCGCGTCGACGAACTGCTGGCGAGAGTCGGGCTCACCGCGCATGCCGACAAGCATCCGTCGCAGCTTTCCGGCGGCCAGAAGCAGCGCGTTGGCATCGCACGCGCGCTGGCCAACCGGCCTTCGATCCTGTTGTGCGACGAGGCGACCAGCGCGCTCGACCCGCAGACCACCGCTTCGGTACTGGAGCTGCTGGCGGAGATCAACCGCGAGCTGAAGCTCACCATCGTGCTGATCACCCACGAGATGGACGTGGTGCGCCGCATCTGCGACCGGGTGGCAGTGCTCGACGCCGGCGTGATCGTGGAGCGCGGCGCAGTCGCCGACGTGTTCCTGCATCCGCAGCACGCCACTACCAGGCGCTTCGTCAACGAGGCCCTGCCGGAGGAAGCGGCGGGTGAACTGGCACCGTTCGCACAGGTGCCCGGACGCATCCTGCGGCTGAGCTTCCGCGGCGACACCACGCTAACCCCGGCACTGGGCCGCGTCACACGCGAGACCGGCATCGACTTCAACATCCTCGCCGGCCGCATCGACCGCATCAAGGATCTGCCTTACGGCCAGCTCACTCTGGCGATGCAGGGGACAGGCGTGGACGCCGCGCTGGTTGCGCTGCGCGAGGCCGGCATCGAGATCGAGGAGCTGAGCCGATGAACATGCTGCAGAAGTTGTTTCCCAACATCGACGACTGGGGCGAGATCGGCCGCGCCTGTATCGACACCCTGCTGATGCTCGGCGGTTCGCTGCTGCTCACTATTATTATCGGCCTGCCGCTGGGAGTGTTGCTGTACCTCACCGGCAAGGACCATCTGCGCCCGATGCCCAAGCTTTATGCGATCACCTCGCTGCTGGTGAACATCCTGCGCTCGGTGCCGTTCATCATCCTGATGATCGTACTGATGCCGGTGACGTATTTCCTGGTCGGCACCAAGCTCGGCATCCGCGGCGCGATTCCGCCGCTGGTGATCGGCGCCGCACCGTTCTTCGCGCGACTGGTGGAAACCGCGCTGCGGGAAGTGCAGCAGGGCGTGATCGAAGCCAGCCAGGCGATGGGCGCCAGCCTGTGGCAGATTGTGCGCCACGTGCTGTTGCCCGAGGCGCGCGGCGGCATCTTCGCCGGCATCACTGTTACCGCCATCGCGCTGGTCGGCTACACCGCGATGGGTGGCGCGATCGGTTCCGGCGGCCTCGGCGACCTGGCCTATCGCTACGGCTACCTCAGCTACAAGTCCGACTACATGCTGGTCACCGTGGCGCTGCTGATCGTGCTGGTGCAGCTGCTGCAGATGATCGGCGACAGTATCGTGACCCGTTATAAGCAACGCTGATTTGGTTATTTGCGTATGGCGGTATGAACGGCCTACCTTCCTTGGCCGCACATGAGAACCGCTGCCATGAGATTGCTGCTCACCGCCATCGCCGCCATCCTGGCCCTGCTTCTGCTGGCCGGCTGCTCCGCACCGAAGACGTGACGCGTTACCAGCAAGGCTGATCCGATTGATTTGTGTTTGGCAGTATAGACGGCCTATTATTGTGCGACGCACAAACGGACATTTGCCATGAGACTGCTGTTTACCACCCTGCTCCTGCTCTTGCTGATGGGCTGCTCCGTATCGCACGAGGGCGCTCAGACGCTCCGCGTGGCTGCCACCGCTATTCCACATGCCGAAATACTCAAGCAGGCGAAACCGCTGCTGGCGAAGGAAGGCGTGGACCTGCAGATCAAGGTATTCGCCGACTATGTGCAGCCGAACACGCAGCTGGCCGAGAAGAACATCGACCTGAACTACTTCCAGACCAAGCCCTACCTGGACGCGTTCAATCGCGAGCGCGGCACCCATCTCGTCACCATTACCGGCGTGCACATCGAACCGTTCGGCGCATATTCGCACAAGATCAAGAGCATCGATCAGCTGCCCGACGGCGCCAGCGTGACCATCCCGAACGATCCCAGCAACAACAGCCGAGCGCTGCTGCTATTGGCGAAACACGGCCTGATCACGCTGAAAGACCCAACCAACGAGCTGTCCACGCTGAAGGACATCACCGCGAATCCGAAGCACCTGCAGTTCCGCGAGCTGGAAGCGGCGATGCTCCCGCGCACGCTGGACGAGGTGGATCTGGCACTGATCAACACCAACTACGCGCTGGCAGCCGGCCTGAACCCGACGAAAGACGCACTGCTGATTGAAGACAGGAGCTCGCCCTACGTAAACTACTTGGTCGGCCGCCCCGACAACCAGAACGATCCGCGCGTGCAGAAACTGGCCAAGGTACTCAACAGCCCGGAGATCAAGGCGTTCATCGAGCAGAAGTACCACGGTGCCGTGTTGCCGGCGTTTTGAGGCGCTGCATCCCTTTGCAAGCAGGGGGATGAATTAAAGCCCTTGCGTCGCGGGTATCTCGAATACCTGACGCAGATAGGCTACGTACGCCGGGTCTTCGCACATGTTCTTGCCCGGCGAGTCACTCAGCTTGGCTACTGGCTGGCCGTTGCAGCGGATCATCTTGATCACGATCTGCAGCGGCACCGGGCCCACATCGTTGGTGAGATTGGTGCCGACACCGAACGCGAGCAGGCAGCGACCGCGGAAGTGCGCGTAAAGCCGCATCACCTTCGGAATGTCGAGGCCGTCGCTGAACACCAGCACCTTGCTGCGCGG
>DASZCB010000471.1:0-4396 GCA_035943575.1 Rhodanobacter sp.
GCATATGCCCGCCGTTTGCTTTTCGCCACCCGGAGATGCCGTCGTCAGCGATTGTCCAACGTCGCTCCGGTCAGCAGGCCGCGTGCCAGCATGCTGCACTGGCGCCGGTACAGCAGCAGTTGCCACTGGCGACCACCGACCTGTCGCCACAACACGGCCGAGCGCACCGCAGCGAGCAGGTTGGCGCGCACTTTTTCTACCACGACGGGTAGCTGCAGCTGTTGCGGATTGCCGCTGACCATCACCCGCGGTTTCAGCGTGGACAGCGTGGATGCATACAGCTCGGCCAGACGGCTGGTGACCTGCGCCGAATCCTGGCCGAAATGCTCGACCTGCCGCTGCGCGGCGACGATGCCCTGCTGCAGCTTGTCGAGCAGCACGGGCCGGCCCGTCAGGCTGCGCTCCAGCCGCATCACGGTCACCACCATGCGGGTTACCGCCATGTCGCGGTCGCTTTCGTCCAGCTGGGCGATCAGGTTGCGCAGGCCGATCCGCAGACTGGAGATGTTGCCGTACACGCCGACTACCGAAGGCGCATCGATGCGGAACACGCTGGCCACGCTGGCCTCCATCGCGCCTTCGTCGCAACGTCCCTCGTTGGCGAGCTGCTGGGCGAGCGCGCAGGCCTGGAACAGGCCGGCGAGGGCGAGTACCCGTTCTTCATTCATGGAAAAAGTTTCAAACACGGGATTGCGATTCTCTTGCTGTGAACGTGGGGGAAGGAGTGAAGGCAGGCAGCAAACCGCCGTATGGTGCATCCGTGGCCGCGATCACCGCGCCGCCGAGGCATACCTCGGCATCGTAGAAAACCACCGATTGACCCGGAGTGACCGCGCGCTGCGGCTCGTCGAAACATACCTCAAGTCCGTTGTCACGGACGTTGACGACACAGGCCTGGTCGAGCTGGCGATAGCGCGTGCGGGCGGTGCAGCGAAAATGGGTGGACGGCGCCATGCCGGCGACCCAGCTCGGCGTTTCCGTTTGCAGCCGCTGCGAATATAGCCAGCGGTTCTCGCCGCCCTGGGCTATGTACAGCACGTTCGCCAGCACGTCCTTGCCGACTACGTACCAGGCCTCGCCGCTGGCCCCGTGGCGGCCACCGACGCCCAGTCCGTTGCGCTGGCCCAGGGTATAATACATCGCGCCCCGATGTTCGCCGATCAGCTCGCCGTCGGGCGTGCGCATCGCGCCAGGCCTGGCTGGAATGTACTGGGCGAGAAAGCTGCGGAAATCGCGCTCCCCGATAAAGCAGATGCCGGTGGAATCCTTCTTCGCATGGGTCGGCAGCGCCGCTTCGCGGGCGAGTTCGCGCACGCGGGTTTTCTCGATCTCGCCCAGCGGAAACAGCGTGGCGGCAAGTTGCTGCTGGCCCAACGCGTGCAGGAAGTAGCTCTGGTCCTTGGTCACATCCAGCGCGCGCAGCAGGCGATGCTGGCCCCCGTGAAAATCGACGCGGGCATAGTGGCCGGTGGCGATCTTTTCCGCACCAAGCGTATGTGCCTCGTCCAGGAACGTCTTGAACTTGATCTCGCGATTGCACAGCACATCGGGGTTCGGTGTGCGACCGGCGCGGTATTCGGCGAGGAAATGCTCGAACACGCTATCCCAGTACTCCGCCGCAAAGTTGCGCGCATGGAAAGGAATGCCGAGCCGGCCGCATACCGCGACGGCGTCCTTGCGATCGGCGTCGGTGGTGCACGGGCCGGAGCGGTCGTCCTCAGGCTCTTCCCAATTTTGCATGAACAGGCCTTCGACCTGGTGGCCGGCCTGTTGTAGCAGCAGCGCCGCGACCGAGGAGTCGACCCCGCCGGAAATGCCCAGCATCACCTTCACGTAGGGTCACCTTCGGGCAGGTAGCTGAGCGTGTCCAGCGGCAGCCGCTGGCCGGCCAGCCATGCGTCGATGCTCAGCAACACCATCGGGCTGCGCAGGCGCTCGCCCAGCGCAACGATCTCAGCGCGGGTCAGCCACAGCGCGCGGCGGATGCCGGTATCCAGCGGGCGATCCGGGTCGTGACTGACCGCGTACGCGGCAAAGCTGAAACGCACCACGGCGTCGCCATGTTCGGTGCTGCGCCACTGGTGCACGCCGATCAGATGCTGCAATGCCACCGTCCAGCCGGTTTCCTCCAGCGTCTCGCGCAGGGCGGCTGTAACGAGACTTTCGCCGTCGTCCAGGTGGCCGGCTGGCTGGTTGTAGGCGAGCCGGCCGTTCACTTCTTCCTCCACCATCAGATAGCGGTCGCCGTCAGTCACCACACAGGCGACGGTGACGTGCGGGCGCCAGATCTCGGCAGTGGCAAGGGAATCGACCATGGGAAAGGGCAAAGGGCTGGAAAAGTGGCCATTGTGCCATCACCTCTGCTGACGCATTGCTGCGGAGAGACGAATCCACTGCGGCGTATACTTCGAATCAGAGATCACACCCCAAGAAACCATGGCCCACGAATCCGAACACGAGCACGACAGCGACCGCGGCCTGGCGCTGGAAACCGCCAAACCGGAGGTGGCGCGACCACCACTGTTCCAGGTGCTGCTGCTGAATGACGACTTCACCCCGATGGATTTCGTGGTCGAGGTGTTGCGCAACTTTTTCAACCTGGACCAGGAGCAGGCGGTGCAGGTGATGTTGCACGTGCATACCCGCGGGCGGGGGGTGTGTGGTGTATTTACCCGCGAGGTGGCCGAGACCAAGGTGACTCACGTAAACGAGTATTCACGTTCCCATCAGCACCCGTTGTTGTGCACTATGGAAAAGCTTTGAGCGACCCCATTTTGTGCTCATCGCGGCGCTGAAGGCCGCTCAACAATCAAGCGGAGACGATCCGAATGTTCAGCAAGGATCTAGAAGTCACCATCGGCCATTGCTACAAGCAGGCCCGCGAACAGCGTCATGAATTCATGACGGTGGAGCATCTACTGCTGGCGCTGACCGAGAACCAGTCGGCACTGGGCGCGCTGCGCGCCTGCGGCGTGGATCTGTCTCGGCTGTCGACCGAACTGACGCGCATCATCAACGAAACCGTGCCTGTGCTGCCGCACGGTGACGAGCGCGATACGCAACCGACGCTGGGCTTCCAGCGCGTGTTGCAGCGTGCCGTGTATCACGTGCAATCCTCCGGCCGGAAGGAAGTCACTGGCGCGAACGTGCTGGTAGCGATCTTCGGCGAAAAGGATTCGCATGCGGTGTATTTCATGCACCAGCAGGAGATCACCCGGCTCGACGTGGTCAACTACATCTCGCACGGTATCGCCAAGATTGGCGACGAGCCGACGGCCGGCGTGTCCGGCGGTAGCGAGCGCGAAGGTGAGGAGGGCGGCGAGCCGAAGGGCAATCCACTGCACGAATTTGCCAGCAACCTCAACGAGCTGGCGCTGGAAGGCAAGATCGACCCGCTGATCGGGCGCGCCGACGAGATCGAGCGCACCATCCAGGTGCTGTGCCGCCGACGCAAGAACAATCCGCTCTACGTGGGTGAGGCCGGCGTGGGCAAGACTGCATTGGCCGAAGGTCTGGCCAAGCGCATCGTCGACGGCGAGGTTCCGGAGGTGCTGGAAGATGCCACGATCTGGTCGCTGGATCTGGGTGCGCTGGTGGCTGGCACAAAGTATCGCGGCGATTTCGAGAAGCGTCTGAAAGGGGTCATCGCGCAGCTGAAGAAACAGCCGGGTGCGATCCTGTTCTTCGATGAAATCCACACCATCATCGGTGCTGGCTCGGCCTCGGGCGGCACCATGGATGCGTCGAACCTGATCAAGCCGATGCTGGCTTCGGGCGAGCTGCGCTGCATCGGTTCGACCACGTTCCAGGAATACCGCGGCGTGTTCGAGAAAGATCGCGCTCTGGCGCGGCGCTTCCAGAAGATCGACGTGGTCGAGCCCACTGTGGCCGACAGTATCGAGATCCTCAAGGGCCTGCGCTCGCGCTTCGAGGAACACCATCACGTGGCCTATACCAACGAGGCACTGAAGGCGGCGGTGGATCTGTCGGTCAAGCACATCCCCGACCGGCTGCTGCCGGACAAGGCGATCGACGTGATCGACGAAGCCGGCGCCCGTCAACGGCTTTTGCCGGAAGGCCAACGCACCGGCACGGTCGACGTCAGCGAGGTCGAATACATCGTCGCAAAGATGGCACGCATTCCGGCCAAGCAGGTGTCGGCGTCGGATCGCGACGTGCTGCGCAACCTGGAGCGTAATCTGAAGATGGTGGTGTTCGGCCAGGATCCGGCGATCGAAGCGCTGGCTGCGTCGATCAAGATGGCCCGTTCCGGTCTGGCCGACCCGTCCAAGCCGATCGGCTGCTTCCTGCTGGCCGGCCCCACTGGTGTGGGCAAGACCGAGGTGACCAAGCAGCTGGCGATGCAGCTGGGCATCGAGATGATCCGTTTCGACAT
>DASZCB010000472.1:0-2852 GCA_035943575.1 Rhodanobacter sp.
AGGCATGCAGTTCGGCACCCTGTTCGCGCAGGCGCTGCTGGACGTAGGTCTTATGGGTGGAATCGCGCGAGAACGCCAGATCAAGCCGGTGCAGCGCGCCATCCTTCAGTGCCTGCTGCCATTCCACCTGATAGAGAAAGTCGCTGGCGAAGTGGCGGTTGCCGAAGAACAGCCAGTTGCGCCCGCTGGCGCCGCTCTCCCGGCGCTCCTGCACGAACGCGCGGAACGGTGCCACGCCGGTGCCCGGGCCGATCATGATGATGTCGCGCGCGCCGTCAGCCGGCAGGCGGAAGCGCTCGTTCGGTTCGATGAAGATGGGCAGCCTGCCGTCCTCGTCCGTCGCGGCGAGCAACCCTGACGCCGCACCCCAATGCGTGCTGCCGTGTGCTTCGTAATCGACCACCGCCACCGTGAGATGCACTTCCTCGCCCACCGCCTTCGGGCTGGAGGCGATCGAGTACAACCGTGGCGCCAATGGCCGCAATGCGGCCACCAGCAGCTCCGGCTGCCACGTCGCCGGATGGCGGCGCAGTAGGTCGATCGGCTGGTCGCTGGCCAGTAGCGCCGCGAACTCCGTGGCGTGTTCCGGCTGCAGCACGTGCGACAGCCCGCCATCGCCACTGGCGGCGGCCAGTGCCGCGATGAAAGGACGATTGAGCCGGGTGATCTCGCGCTCCTGGCTCAGCCACTGCCGCAACGCCAGCGTGCGGTCGTTGTACGTGACTTCTTGCGCGCCATCGAGCTGCAGTGCATCGAGCCACTGTTCGACCAGCGCCGGCGGATTGCGCGGCCACACACCCAGCGCATCGCCGGGTTCGTAACGCAGGCCGGAGCCTTCCAGCGACAGCTCGATATGCCGCACGTCACGTTCGCTGTCTCGCGCCACGATGCGCTGGTTGGCCAACACGGTGGCTGCGAACGGCTGCTCGCGCGAGTGGCTGCTACGGCTCGGAACGGCATGCAGCGCGGTCACCCGCGCGGGCGCGCCGGTCTGTTTCAGGAGTTCGCGTGCCTGTTCCAGCGCCCGCTCCGCCCATGGCTCGGCAATGGCCTCGACTTCCACGTCCGCTTCGCCCAACGCGGCAAAACGGGAAGCGCCCAGTTCGGCCAGCCGCGCATCGAGCTGGCGACCGATCACGCAGAACTGCGGATAGCTCGAATCGCCCAGCCCCAGCACGGCGAATCGCAAGGTCGGCAGTTTCGGTGCGCGCTTGCCGGTGATGAACTCGAACAGGCCGCGGGCATCATCCGGTGGCTCGCCATCACCTTGGGTGCTGATCACCACGAGCAGCTGGTGTTCCTGTGCCAGCTCGCGTTGTGGGTAGGCATCGGCGCGCAGCAACCGCACCGGCAAACCGGCGGCCTCGCTGCGTCTGGCCAGCTGCTCGGCGATGCGCTTCGCGTTGCCGGTCTGGCTGCCGTAGACGATGGTGAGCCGCTCGGCCGCCTTGCCTGCCACGACGGCGACCGCTGGGCCGCCGCGTTGTGCCTGCACGGCCTGCGCGGCGCTCCACGCGGCAACCCAGTACAGTTGCGCCGCGGTCAAACCTTCCAGTGCCAGTGCCAGCTGGGCGAGTTTTTCCGCATCCAGGCTGGTTGCGGGAAGGTTCGGCGCTACGACAGAATTCACGTTATTTCCATTTGGACGTCTAGACTTCTTGACGTCCAAATTATTTTTTAACGAGACACATGGGAAAGGATGTGTCGGCATGTGCTTATGCCGAGGCCTTATTTCCGCGCATGGAGCCGGCTGTCGATACTCGGCATACTCCCGCACAGCGTACTAATGCCCGCTCCCATGCCACCGCTCTCCGAATTCCTCACCTTCGCCGCCGTCGGCGCGTTCGCCCAGCTGGTCGATGGCGCGCTGGGGATGGCTTACGGCGTTGCCTCCGCGGCGATGTTGCTGGGGCTGGGGCTGCCGCCAGCAGTGGCGAGCGCCAGCGTGCACTACGCGGAGACCTTCACCTGCGGCGCCTCTGGTCTCAGCCATCTGGCCGCCGGTAACGTGCGGCGGCGGCTGTTCTGGACGCTGGCTATTCCCGGCGTCATCGGCGCGGTGATCGGCGCCTATGTGGTCAGCCATGTTCCGGCGACGTGGATGCGGCTGGCGCTGACGCCCTACCTGCTGGGCATGGGCGTATTCCTGCTGTTTCGCGGAACACGGCGCAACAGCGGATATGACGACAGCGTGCCGCGCGCCACCCGCCCGCTGGGATTGATCGCCGGCTTCGCCGACGCAGTGGCCGGCGGCGGCTGGAGCGCGCTGACCGTGACCACACTGGTCGCACGCGGCGCCACGCCGCGCATGGTGATCGGCACGGTGCACCTGGCCAAGTGCGTGGTCAGTGCCGCCGCCAGTGTCAGCTTTCTGCTGCATGTCGGCGCCACCCACGGCACCGCTGTGCTGGGGCTGATCGCCGGTGGCGTGGCCGCCGCCCCGCTCGGTGCGCTGTTCGCCCGGCATATGCCCGCGCGGGCAGCGACGCTGCTGGCGGCGACCGCGGTGCTGGTGCTGGGCCTCAACAATGTGATGAAGGCGTTGCACTGACATCGACCCTGCCTGTCGCCGCTACAATGCAGGGATGACCAAGCCAACCACCTTTCCGATCGAAGTCCGCGGCTCCGCGAAGCAGCCGCTGGGCATGTCGCCCGCCCGATTCCTGCGCGACTACTGGCAGAAACGACCGTTGCTGATCCGCAACGCCTTCACGGATTTTCAGCCGCCGTTACAGCCGGACGATCTGGCCGGACTCGCCTGCGAAGAAGGTGCCCTGGCCCGACTGATCGTGCACGACGAGAAGCGCGATCGCTGGCACGTCAATCCCGGCCCGTTGAGCGAAGCCGATTTC
>DASZCB010000473.1:0-12317 GCA_035943575.1 Rhodanobacter sp.
ATCGTCGAGAGCGGCGACAAGTCGCTGGCGCTGAAACTGGAAGAACATGGCTACGCCGGCCTCGTCGAGGGAGTCTCGGCATGAGCCTGCCGGCGCCGCTGCCGTTGGTCGAGTCCCTGCTCGATGCACCGCTGCCGACCAGCGGCATAGCTTGGCTGGATGCGGCACGGCATGAGAATCGCGAGGCGTTTGCTGCCGGCGGACTGCCCGATACGCGGGTGGAGGCATGGAAATACACCACGCTGCGCGCACTCGGTCAGCGCCGCTTTGCCCATGGCGATGCTGTTGCGGCATCGCGTGCGGTGGATGCGTCGACGTTCGCGCTGCCCGGTGTCGATGGGCCGCGGCTGGTGTTCGTCAACGGCGTGTTTCGTGCGGATCTGTCGGCACTCGATGCGTTGCCGGTCGGACTGACTCTGCAGCCGTTGTCCCAGGCGCTGCACGGCGACGTGGAGCCGTTGCGCTTCGTGTTGTCCCGGTATTACCGAGAGGCAGGCGATGCATTTGCCCGGATCAACGCTGCCAGCGCCGTCGACGGTGTGGTGCTGCGTGTCGCTGCAAACGTGAAGCTTGCTGCACCGGTACAGCTGGTGTTCGTCGGTGCGGCTGCTGACGTCGAACTCGCCTGGCATCTGCGCAACGTGATCGAGTTGGGCGAGGGCGCCGAGCTGAGCCTGATCGAACAGCATGTTTCTGGCGACGAGCCGGTGCAGCTGGCTACCCAGGTCAGCGACATCGAACTGCGCGAAGGCGCACAACTGCACCACACCGTGCTGCAGAACGTCGCGGTTGGTACCAGCCTGGTTCGCCGAAGCAACCTGCGTCTGCACGCACGTGCCCACGCGATGCTGCATGTGCTGGAGCTGGGCGGCGCACTGGTGCGTCACGACCTGCGGGCCGAGTTGATCGGTGACGGGGCGCGGTTCGATACCCGCGGCGTGTTCATGCCGCATGGTCGTCAGCATATCGACACCCAGCTGGCGATCCGCCATCAGGCGTTGAACACCTCCTCCACTTCGAACTGGCGTGGTGTTGCCAACGACCGTGCGCGCGGCGTGTTCCGCGGCGCGATCGTGGTAGCGCCCGGCGCCGACGGCAGCGATGCCAGTCTCAGCAACAAGAATCTGCTGCTGTCGCCCAGCGCCGAGATCGACACCAAGCCCGAGCTCGAAATTCATGCCGACGAGGTGAAGGCCGCGCACGGCGCTACCGTTGGTCAGCTCGATGAACGCTCGCTGTTCTACCTGCGTTCGCGTGGGATCCCGCTGGCCGAGGCACGCGCACTGCTGACGGCTGCATTCTGCCGCGCGGTGCTGGATGATCTGCCGAACGAGGTATTGCGCGAGCATCTATCGGTGTTGCTGGTCGCGCAGTTGCCTGGGTGATCTTTTCTCCTTCCCCTGCAAGTAGGGGAGGGAGCCACATACGGAATCGTCGAAGATGACAGCATCACAAACCAGCACGCCCACCGTCTTCGACGTTCAGCGCATCCGCGCGGATTTTCCGCTGCTCGCGCGCAGCGTGCATGGCAAGCCGCTGGTGTATCTCGACAACGCCAATACCAGCCAGAAGCCGGCGTCGGTGATCGAGGCGGTGAACAATCACTACCGCGAGCACAACGCGAACGTGGCACGTGCGGTGCATCAACTGGGCGAGGAAGCCACCACCGCCTACGAGGGCGCGCGCGACAAGCTGGCGGGTTTCATCAATGCGACATCGCGCAATGAACTGATCCTTACCTCCGGCACCACCCAGTCGATCAATCTGGTTGCCTACAGCTACGCGCTGCCGCGCCTGAAGACTGGCGACGCGATCCTCACTACAGTGATGGAGCACCACGCGAACATCGTGCCGTGGCAGCTGGTCGCTGCGCGCAGCGGCGCCATGGTCAAGGCCGCGCCGATCGACGAGCGTGGCGAGCTGATCGTGGAGAAGTACATCGAGATGCTGACGCCGGAGGTGAAGCTGGCCTGCGTCACCCACGTCTCCAACGTGCTCGGCACGGTCAACCCGGTGCGCGAGATCGCGCGCGAATGCAAGAAGCGCGGCATCGCGCTGCTGGTCGACGGTTCGCAGGCGTTGCCGCATCGGCCCGTGGACGTGCAGGCGCTGGGCTGTGATTTTTACGCGATCACCGGCCACAAGATGCTCGGTCCGACCGGCACCGGTGCACTGTGGGCGAAGCGCGAGCATCTGGAGTCGATGCCGCCGTTCTTCGGCGGCGGCGATATGATCCGCGAGGTACGCTTCAGCGGCACCACGTTCGCCGCTCCGCCGCACAAGTTCGAGGCTGGTACGCCGAACATCGCCGGCTTCGTCGGCCTGGCGGCGGCGATCGACTACTACGAGTCGGTGGGTTTCGAAGCGATCCACGCGTGGGAGCAGAGTCTGCTTGCCTACGCCACCGAACGCCTGCGCGAGATTCCCGGCCTGCGCATCATCGGCGAAGCGAAGGAAAAGGAGCCGGTGATCTCATTCCTTCTCGAAGGCACTCAGGCGAGCGACATGGCCACCCTGCTCGATCTGCAGGGCGTCGCCGTGCGTTCCGGCCATCACTGTGCGCATCCACTGATGCAGTTCTACGGCGTGCCCGCCACGCTGCGCGCGTCACTGGCGTTCTACAACACGCGCGAGGAAATCGACGCGTTCATCGTGGCGCTGCTCAAGGTGCGCAAGCTGCTGATGTGAAGCAACACCGCAGGTTGAATGGTTCCGTCATCGCCGGCAGGGCATTATCCTGCCGGTATCCCCGCCGACGTCTGATCCCATGCTTGCCAAGCTTCCCGGCCTGATCCGTATCCCGCTTGCGTTGTTGCTGCTGGCCATCAACATCGTGCTGCATGTGGTGCTGTTGTTCGCCTTTACCCTGTTCAAAGTGATCCTGCCGATCCGTGCGATACGGCTTGCCTGCTCGCGCGTGCTGGTGGTCATTGCGGAAAGCTGGATTGGCGTCAACAGCCGGTTATTCGATGTGTTTACCCGCATCCGCTGGCAGATCGACGGGCTTGATGGCTTGCGTCGCGACGGCAATTATCTGGTGCTATGCAACCACCAAAGCTGGGTGGATATTCCAGTACTGCAGAAAGTGTTCAACCGGCGCATTCCGTTCCTGCGTTTCTTCCTCAAGCAGCAGCTGATCTGGGTGCCGTTGTTGGGGCCGGCGTGGTGGGCGCTGGATTTCCCGTTCATGAAACGCTATTCGAGGGAAACCCTGCTCAGGCATCCCGAGCTGCAGGGCAAGGACAGAGAAGCTACCCGGCTCGCCTGCGAGAAATTCCGCCACATGCCGGTGTCGGTGATGAACTTTGCCGAAGGCACCCGCTTCACGCCGGCCAAGCATGATGCGCAGTCGTCGCCTCATCGGTATCTGCTGCGGCCCAAGGCCGGTGGATTGGCGTTCGTGCTCGATGCGATGGGCGATGCGCTGCATGCGATCCTCGACGTCACCATCGTCTACCCGGAGGGCCCGTGCACGATGATGGATCTGATTGCCGGGCGTGTGCACGATATCCGCGTACATGTGCGCGAGCTTCCGATCGAGGCGGGGTTGACGGGAGATTACGACGAAGACGCGGCGTTTCGCGGACGCGTCAAGCTGTGGGTGAACACGCTGTGGAGCGAAAAGGATGCCCAGGTGGCTCGCATGCACATGGCAACAAACTCCGCACCGAAAGGAGATTGATCCATGCGCATTCTGATCGTTGGCGCAGGCGCCACCGGTGGCTATTTTGGTGGACGTCTGCTGCAGCATGGACGCGACGTGTCATTCCTGGTGCGCGAGCAGCGCGCGGCACAGCTCGCGCAACATGGCTTGATGATCCGTAGCGCGACCGGCGATGCGCTGCTGCCGTCGCCACCGACCGTACTGGCTGCCGAGCTGCGCGAGCCGTACGATCTGATCCTGCTGAGCTGCAAGGCCTACGGTCTCGAACAAGCGATGACCGACATCGCACCGGCGGCGGGCCCGGATACGGCGATCCTGCCGCTGCTCAACGGCATGCATCAGCTGGATCTGCTGGATGCGCGATTCGGCGCGGAACGCGTGCTCGGCGGCCAGTGCGTGATCGCCGCCACGCTGGATGCGCAAGGCGCCGTGCGGCATCTCAACCAATCGCACAGCCTCAGCTTCGGCGAGCGCGACGGTAGTGCATCCGCACGCATGCAACGGGTCACGCAGAGCCTGGCGTATGCGGGTTTCGACGCGCGACCCAGCAGCACGATCCTGCAGGACATGTGGGACAAATGGGTGTTCCTGGCGTCGCTGGCCGGCATTACCTGCCTGCTGCGCGGGTCGGTCGGCAGCATTGCCGCCGCGCCGGGCGGCAGCGCCGCGGCACTCGCACTGCTGGAAGAATGCCGGGCAGTGGCGGAGCGCTCCGGCCATGCGCCAGGCGAGGTGACCCTGCAGCGCGCTCGCCATGTGCTGACCGAGGCCGGTTCGAGCCTGACCGCCTCGATGTTGCGCGACCTGCAGCACGGCCACGCGATCGAGGCCGATCATGTGATCGGCGACATGCTGGCCCGCGCCGATCGGCAACGCGGCGAACACTCCCTGCTCGCGGTGGTCTACGCACATCTGAAGATCTACGAGGCGGGCAGGGCGCACGCACCATCGGCCTGACGACGGCGGGTACCTCTCGACACAACTGACCCATACAGAAAAGCCGCGGCTCGATCGCCGCGGCTTTTCTGGTCAGCTCAGTGACCGTGACTTACCAGATTTTCACCTGCTTTTCGGACGAACGCACCATCGCATCGCCGGGCTTGCACTGGAATGCCTGGGCGAACTCCGGCATGTTCGACGGCGCGCCGATCGCGCGGAACTGCGCCGGGGCGTGCGGGTCGGTATTGAGCAGGGTGATCTGGGCCTCAGGACGGATGCTGCCGCGCCACACGCGCGCCCAGTTGAGGAAGAAGCGCTGATCCTGGGTATAGCCGTCGATCTTCTTGTTCGCCTCGGCCGGATTTTTTGACAGCGCCACCTGCAGCGCGGTGTAGGCGGCATTCAGGCCGCCAAGATCGCCGATGTTCTCGCCCATGGTGAGCTGGCCGTTGACGTGCTTGCCGGGCAACGGCTCGTAGCTGTCGAACTGCGCGCCGAGTTTCGCGGTACGCGCCTCGAATGCCTTGCGGTCGGCCTCGGTCCACCAGTTGACGTTGTTGCCTTGGGCGTCGAACTTGCTGCCCTGATCGTCGTAGCCGTGGCCCATTTCGTGGCCGATCACCGCACCGATGCCGCCGTAGTTGATCGCGTCATCCGCCTTGGCATCGAAGAACGGCGGCTGCAGGATCGCAGCGGGAAACACGATCTCGTTCTGTTGCGCGTTGTAGTAGGCGTTGATCGTCTGCGGGGCCATGCCCCATTCGCTGCGATCCACCGGCTTGCCGATCTTGGCAATTTCATAGTCGTAGTTGAACTTGCCGGCCGCCTGCACGTTGGCGAAGTAGTTGTGCGGTGTCAGCGCGAGACCATTCCAGTCGCGCCACTTGTCCGGATAGCCGATCTTCGGCACGAAGGTAGCCCATTTCTCCAGCGCCTTCTGCTTGGTCGTGTCACTCATCCACGGCAGATTCTCGATGCGCGTCTTGTAAGCGGCGCGCAGGTTGTTGACCAGCTCCTGGGCACGCTGTTTGGAGGCCGCCGGGAGGTTGTGGGCCACATACAGCTGGCCCAGCGCCATGCCGATGCCATCGTTGGTGGTGGCCAGCACCCGTTTCCAGCGCGGCTGCATTTCCTTCTGCCCGTTCAGCGTCTGCTGCTCGAACGCGAAGTCTTCCTGCTGGAACGGCGCGGACAGATATGCTGCCGCATTGGCGATCGCGTGATAGCGGAAATAGGCCTGCCATTCGGCGAGCGGCACGTCGCCGAACATCTTTTGCACCTCGGCGAAGAACTTCGGCTGCGACAGCGAGAAGCCGTCCTTCACGTCGGCGCCCTGCGTCTTGAAGAATGCGGCCCAGTCGAAGCTCGGCGTCACCTTGTTCGCGTCGGCGATGCTGACGTAGTGGTAGCGGTTCTCGGGTTTACGCATCTCCACCCGGGCCAGCGAGGCCGCCGCGAGACGCGTCTCGAACGCCAGCACGGATTTGGCTTGCTGTTGTGCATCGGCGACGCTGACGCCGGTGAGCTCAAGCAGTTTGGCGATGTGCGCCACATAGGCCGTGCGGATTTTTTCGAAATCCGGCTTGCTGTAGTAATCGGTGGTCGGTAGGCCGAGTCCGCCCTGGCCGACGTAGGCGATTTCGTTGTTGGAATTCTTGAAATCGGCATTACCGCTGAAGCGGAACAGCACCGGTTCGCCGCGGGCGTAGCTGGCGCGTATATAGCCGACGAGATCAGCCGCGTTCTTCAGCGCGTCGATGTCCGCCAGCTGCGGCCTGATCGGATCGAAGCCAGCCTTGTTGATGGCGGCTTCGTCCATGCCGGAGGCATACAGATAGCCGACCTTCTGTTCGATCGAACCCGGTGCGGCTTTGGCGGCGTGGCTGGCGGCGTCCTCGACGATCTTGTGCTGCACGTTGAGGCTGGCTTCGCGCAGAGCATCGAATGAACCCCAGCGCGTGCGGTCAGCGGGAATCGGATTCGCCGCGATCCATTTCGCGTTGACGAAGCCATTGAAGTCGCTGCAGGCGCTGATCGTGCTGTCGATCTCCTGCACATTGAACACGCTGGAGGGCGCGGCGAGGGCGCCGGTGCACAAGGCGATGCCTACGGCAAACGCCAGCGGTTTCACGAGTCGATGCTTCATGGGTTCTCCCTGGTTCGCGCGATCGCGCATGTGTTGCCCGGTGGCGGGCAGACAGCTCCTGCACCGTAGGCAGTGAAGCATGGTGCCAGACAGTGTCGAAGGTCACGGGTGGCTGTCGCCGGGAGTTGCTGCCGGTCATGGTGACGCAGGCCACGTGGGCATTATCATCGGCCGATGAGTGAACCGACTTCCCCCGTATTCCGTGCAGCCGGGGCTGCCGATATCCCTGCCATCGTGGCGCTGGTCGAGTCCGCCTATCGCGGCGAATCCGGCCTGCGCGGCTGGACCACCGAATCGCATCTGCTCGATGGACGGCGCACCGATGCGGCGGATGTCGGTGCGCTGATCGGACGCCCTCACAGCATTGTGCTGCTGGCCGAGCGCAATGGACGGCTGATCGCCAGCGCCCATGTGGAGCGGCAGGGCGAGTCCGGCTATTTCGGCATGTTCGCCGTCGATCCAGAGCAACAGGGCGGTGGTCTCGGCAAGGCGGTGCTGGCTGAAGCCGAGCGCATTGCGCGCGAACAGTGGCAGTGCCGCGCGATGCGCATGACGGTGATCGTGCAGCGTGAGGAGCTGATCGCCTGGTACGGCCGTCGCGGCTATCGCCGCACCGGCGAATACCAGCCGTTCCCGTACGGCGACGAGCGCTTCGGCATTCCTCGCCGCGACGATCTGCGCTTCGAAGTGCTGGTCAAGGATCTAGGAGCCTGCTCATGATCTCCAAGCACCACGCGTCGGGTCTGTTTGCACGCATGACTGCGTCATCACTCAGTCGTGTACCGACGTACACTCCCTCGCTCTTCCTTGCCCTGTGCACAAACACCTCCCGGCGCGCGGCATTCGGAGACCATGAGCAGGCTCCAGCCGAGCCTTTGGCATGAACGGTTGGGTGAAAGTCGGCACGCGCAGCGAACTGCTGCCGGGCGAATTCAAAGTGGTGTGGGATGGCGACACGCCGATCGCGGTTTACAACATCGACGGTGCGCTGTACGCGATCGAAGACACCTGCACGCATGACGGCGGCGATCTGGCTGGCGGTGAGGTGCATGGTTTCGAGGTGGAGTGCCCGCGCCATGGCGCGCGCTTCGATCTGCGCACTGGCGCTGTGACGAAACCGCCGGCGTACGAGCCGATCGCGAGTTTTCCGGTGCGCGAAGAAGATGGGGCGATCTGGACGCGGGATGATCGGTGAGAGCGTGTACTGAGAATAAGATGGCAACCAAATGGAAAGGTGTGAAACCTGCCAATTTGGCTCAACGCAAGTTAGTCCCAGCGGTTGGCATTCTTGGGGAATCCCGGACGCTGTACTCGGACCACGCAGAATCGTTGTCCTGTGGGTGCTTGCATTACGACCCAACGCTCAAGGCGATCCACCACGTGAGCACCTAACTTCTCCAGGCGAGCTACCTCGGCGGGGATGTCATCTGCCTCAATGTCTATATGAACCCTGCTTTCATGCGCTACGCGCTGAATTTGAACGATAGGTTCGTCGTCCGGCGTGTCCAGCATGCGGTAACTGCCGCGAGTACCCGGATGGTCAATGTCTATCGCCCGCCCTAATGCTTCAGCCCAGAAGCTGGCGGCCTTATCAATATCGGGCGTATTGCAATCGATGAGCAGCGCACAAAGACGGGAATAATGCATAACTTCCTTATCCGAACTTGGTTGCGGGGTATGTGAAGATGTCCGTTATGGGTGGCGGCCGATAGCAGTCATTCCTGACGAGGAAGTGGGCAGGGATGTTTCTAACCACGAAATATGTTTCTGCTCTTTAGCTTCGCTCAAGAACGCGTACCGGGACACTCAACCGACTGATGGTTCAGCCCTTCAGCCTGTCTCTCGAAACGGACGGAAACTGGCTTTTCGTTCTGCCACTTCACGTGAAGGACGTACAGCGAATCGAAATCATCGGTGGCCCAGGCGGGTACCTGCTGTGCCTTGCCGCCGGCGGCGGCAACCAGATGTTGTGCTGCCTGCTGCGCTAGGTTGTGTTCCCACGCTACATAGATTGTCGCCGAACTATAGGTCGGCTTGAGCAGGTCCTGCTCCAGTTGCTGAATCTGCCGGAGTCCGAATGACGTATTGACCGGCAGGCCCAGGCGAATGGCGGTCGGCTCGATGGTGGCCAGTGGGCGCACGTAGTCGTAGTCGACGCCCTTGTCTTTCGCGGTGGATCCGGGGTCGGGCGCATAGATCGCCGTGGGCGTGCCGAACTTCGCCTGCAGCACCTGTGGCAGTGCCAATGCGCGATTCAGGCCCTGGCAGTTGATCTGGCCCAACCCCAACGCCGGCTTTTCACCGTGACGCAGGAACACGATCGTCTGGTCTGCGCGAGCATCAGGCATCGCCAGAGTGAACGCCAATGCAGCGATCAGCGCGCCGAGCGACTTCGCCATACGGATTCCTCATCGGAAGGGACTGGGAACGAAACACGAGTGTATCGCCCCCAGACGCAGACCGTCATGGTGGCGCAACGCGAAGCACGCTCACCCTCAAAGGTGATACACGAAGGCCAGCGATTCCGACAGCTGGGTGCGCGAACCGAATCGCGTCACCAGCGGGCTGTCGCCGGCATTGCCAAGCAGCCGTCCATACACCAGCGCCAACGCGACACCGGTGTGTTTGCTGGTCGGCATGAACAGGTCGTATTCCAGCGAGGCGAGCTCGCTGCCGGCACCGGGTTGCCAGGCGGGTACGTCTAGTACGCTGGCCTGATTGCGGTTGATGCCGAAGAAGCGGTTCATGGCGTGCCCGTTCATCGCCTGCCAGTGCAGTTCGATGGAGTGCTGCAACAGCCCTGCCGCTGGCAGGTCCCACTCGGCATAAATGTCGAGATAGGCGCCGGCGCCGTGGGTGTCATGGCTGAGGCTGCTGCCGACATCAATATTCTTGCTTAGCTGCCATTCCAGGTAACCACCGGCGGTGAGGCGCGGCGATAGTGATGCGATCTTGTGGCGCAGCACGCCGAGGTCACTACTCTCACGGCCCCACTGGTAGTTGCCATAGATGCCACCGTGAAGCACAGACCCATCGATCAGGTCGACCTGCAGCCCGTCCAGGGAGGACAGGCTGATATGGTCGGCAGGGATCTCGATGTCGACGTACGGCATCGGCTGGTAGCGCGCGGTTTTCGCACCGAGCCAGCCCGGCAAGTGTTCCACGCCAACGCCGACGGCCAGCGTGGGTGGATTGGCGCTATCGGCCATGCAGCCTTGCGCCCATAACAGGGAGGCTGCGAGCAGGAGGCGATGGAGTGGGATCGAGGGCCGGGTCATGCGGGTCATTCGGGCGGCAGCATACGGCCTGCAGCGGTGATTGGGTGGGTTGTCGCGGGCGTTCGCTCAGCGTTCGTTCCGAAAGGGGAAAGGGCACCGAAAGACAGTTTTCCTACCTTAGGACGCATCGTTAGCCGAGAGATTGTCGATGTCCGTGTCTGGTTGGACCATTCTGTGTGATTTCGACGGCACCATTTCCGTCGAAGATGTGATCGATTCGCTGCTCGACCGTTTTGGTCGGCCCGGCTGGGAAGTGCTGGAGCAGGACTGGCGCGCCGGCCGTATCGGTTCGCGCGAGTGCATGTCCGGCCAGGTCGATCTACTGCAGATGACCCGCGCGGAACTTGATGCGCATTTGGGCGAGCTGTGGATCGACCACGCGTTTCCGGGTTTCGTGGCGAAGGCGCGCGAACTGAACGTGCCGATCCGCGTGGTCAGCGACGGTCTCGATTATGCGATCCACCAGATCCTCGGCCGTTACGGCCTGGACGATCTGCCGCTGGCGGCGAATCACCTAGCGCCGGCGCCGCCGCCGAAGCAGTGGCAGCTGACGTCGCCGTCCCAGGCTGACGGTTGCCGTAGCGGTACCTGCAAGTGCGCCTGCGTGGCGCAGGCACGCACGACTGGTGCGAAGACCCTGTTGATCGGCGACGGTGCCTCGGATTTCTGCGCCGCCGACCGCGTCGATTTCGTGTTCGCCAAGCACCGCCTGATCGAGCATTGCCGTGCCACCGGTATCGACTACGTGCCGATCACCGGTTTCGAAGATGCGCTGGAGTTCCTGCCGAAGCTGCTCGATGGCAGCCTGTCCAGCCACTGGCATCACGAGCCGGCGCACGCGATTTCCTGATCGCGTCGCACGCCGCATTCTTCCGAATTCCCCGAATTCCCCGAATTCCCCGAATTCCCCGAATCATTCCGGATCATTCCCCATGAAAATCGACAAGACCGCCGCCGGCTTCATCGACGACGCGCAGCTGCTCGCCGACGAGGCGAAGTACAGCTCGTTCGGCGATACCGTGCATTACGTGGACCCGCCGAAGATCTTCCGTCACGGCGAGGGCAGCTACATGTACGACACCGCCGGCACGCCGTTCCTCGACCTGCAGATGTGGTACTCAGCGGTCAATTTCGGTTACGGCAACCAGCGCCTCAACAACGTTCTGAAGGATCAGATTGATCGCCTGCCGCAGGTCGCCAGCCAGTACCTGCACCAGACCCGCATCGAGCTGGCCAAGACGGTGGCGCTGGATGCGAAGAAGAAATTCGGTCTGGACGGCCGCGTGCACTTCAACGTGGGCGGCGCGCAGGCGATCGAGGATTCGCTGAAGATCGTGCGCAACGCCTGCAACGGCAAGAGCCTGATGTTCGCGTTCGAGGGCGGCTACCACGGCCGTACGCTGGGCGCGTCGTCGATCACGTCGAGCTACCGCTATCGCCGCCGCTTTGGCCATTTCGGCGAGCGCGCGATGTTTCTGCCGTTCCCGTATCCGTTCCGTCGCCCCAAGGGCATGACGGCGGAAGAGTATTCCGATAGCTGCGTGCGCCAGTTCGAGCGTCTGTTCGAGACCGAATACAACGGCGTGTGGGACCCCAAGACCGGCCAGTGCGAATACGCCGCGTTCTACGTCGAGCCGATCCAGGGCACCGGTGGTTACGTGTTGCCGCCGATGAATTTCTTCAAAGGCCTGAAGAAGGTGTTGGACAAGTACGGCATCCTGATGGTGTCCGACGAAATTCAGATGGGTTTCTGGCGCACCGGCAAGCTGTGGTCGATCGAGCATTTCGGCGTGACGCCGGATATCGTGGTGTTCGGCAAGGCGCTGACCAACGGCCTGAATCCGCTGTCCGGCCTGTGGGCACGTGAAGAGCTGATCAATCCGACCATCTTCCCGCCGGGCTCGACCCACTCCACCTTCAACTCCAACCCGCTTGGCACCGCGCTGGGTCTGGAAGTGATCAAGATGGGTTACGAGCTGGACTACGAGACCAGCGTGCCGAAGAAGGGCGCGCATTTCCTTGAAGGTCTGCGCGACCTGCAGAAGCGCCACAAGGAAATCGGCGACGTAGACGGGCTCGGTCTCGCGCTGCGCGCCGAGATATGCACCGAGGACGGCTTCACGCCGAACAAGGCGCTGCTCGACAAAATGGTCGACATCGGCCTGGCCGGCGACCTCGAGCACAACGGCAAGAAGATTGGCCTCGTGCTGGACGTGGGCGGCTGGTACAAGAACGTGATCACGTTCGCGCCGTCGCTGGAGATCACCCACGAAGAGATCGACCTGGCGAT
>DASZCB010000474.1:0-8900 GCA_035943575.1 Rhodanobacter sp.
CAATGGTGATGGAGGCATCGTTACCGATCACCTGCGCGGCCACCGCCAAGCAGGCGTACAAGCAGCAGCGGCCGATCCTTGATGTAGCGCTGGAAACTACTGGGTTGTCCCAGGCGGAGCTGAAGAAGCTGCTCGACCCGCTGACGCTTACCAAGGGCGGCATTCACGGTGAGGGCGGTGGCGGTTGAATTCGCTCCCTTCCTTGCGAAGCCGTGCAGCGAGGGGTGTGGTGCCTTTGCACCCAAAACCCCTCGCTGCGCCGTGTGCCAGGACAGTGGTTGCCTGGATCAATCGGAGAACACAGCGAACCCTTTCTTGCCGTCCTTGTCCGTCATGTTCTTGCTGCAATTATCGACATCCTTCTGCTGCATGGTCGCGTAGGGCCTGAACTCAGGCATCGCCGCGGCCAGTTTCTGCTGCGTGGACAGCACGCCGGGCATTCGCTGGCACAACTTGACGGCGGCAGCCTGGATCTTGTCGGTTTGCGGCTTGATGGCCGTTTCGATGTCCTTGTCGCTTTTGCCGGTGAGCTTGCCCCACAGCGCTTCCTTGGCCGCGTTGACGCCCAGGTCGGCGCCTCGTGCGCCGATATCCATGCCGGCTTCGGCGACACCGACGACCTGCTTGCGGTAGTCCAGTAGCAGAGTCTGCTGTGCCGGCGTGGCCGCCACCTTCTTGCCTGCGATCAGCAATTCGCCCTGCGGGGTGATCTCGGCCTTGGGGCGCGAATCTTTGTCGTTGTGTTGGCTATCGCCATCGCCGATGTGAATGCTATCCACGTCGATGTTCTTGTTGGCCAACTCCTGCTTGGCCTCTTGGATCGCCTTCTGGATTTCTCCGGAAATCATCGACGGGGAGGTTTTCTCGTCGGCGTCCTTTATGGCCTGTGCCACGTTGTCGGCGACACCCGGCTGAGAGTCGGCCTGCTTGGACTGGCCGCAAGCAGCCAGTGGCAGCAGGACCAGTGCGAGCATGCTGAAAGTGATGGGTTTCATCATTGGTATTCTCCTTTTCGAATTCGAACGGAAGTCAGCTGTCGTCGCGCCAGCGGCGGAACCAGATTGCGCCGGCGAGCATGGCCGCCGCCGCCACCACACCGATCCAGATGTTTGGTGTAGCGAGGACCGAGTAGGTATTGACCACGTTCAGCATGGACAGCATCTCCGCAGGGTCATTGCCGCCCAGATTCGGCACCTGGGAATACCACCCGCCGGGAAACACGCTGAGCAGGATGCGGGCCAGCACGTCGCGCCAGAACCAGCTTGTCGATATCTCCACCGTACCAATCAGCTTGAACCAGCCAATCACGATGCCGGTTGCTATCGGCAGCGCTACTGCCCACAAAAACGGCTTGCTGCGGGCCCAGGCGGAGCACAGCATCAGCCAGCCTACGCTAGGCAGCGCCCACAACAGATACAGCGGAATCGAGCCGATCAGATTGGCGATGACCTGCAGCGGATGCGCCAAGGTCAGCAGATGCCACACGCCGACACCATGGAAAGACAACGTGATGGCAAACATCAGCATGAGCACGATGCCGGTCAGGGTGCCGACGATCACGGCGATGAACGGGGCGACGATCGTTGCTGTTACCACCTTCGACAGCACGGTGGTGGTGTCCGAGATCGGCAGTGATTTCCAGAACAGCAGGCTGCGATCACGGCGATCGTCATACAGCGCGCCAAGACAGTAGAAGAACACTACGAAGCCCAGCACCATGCCGATGAGCATAGTTGGCGAATACATCAGCATGTCCAAGCCTGCGCCCACCTTGTCCATGGACTGCTTGTCCATGGCATCTCCAAGCAGGTGCATGTTGTTGCCGATGAAGTTCGTACGGCCGTCGAAACGACCGCCCATCACCTCGCCGGCAATGATGCCCATCAGGTTCAGCAGCAGGAACACGCCGCCGGTGATGACGGGCGCCCAGAACAAGCCGCCCCGGTGTTCCCACATTTCGCGTTTCAGAAGCCAGTAGAAGGTTTTCATGCGTACGTCCCTTTCATGGTGGCGACGAACAGGTCACTGACGGAAGGCCGGCGGATCTCGCCCAAGGCCTCCAGCTTCGCGCGTTCGACGCCGTCGAACAGGAAGATGCTCTTGCCGAACACCTGGCGCTCATCAAGCGGCTTCAGTGCGCGGGCGGTAGCTGCGTTGTCGGCGTTCACCATCACCTCGATGAAGCGTTCGCCGATCGCGTCCATGTCGGCATCCAGCACGATCTTGCCGTCGCGGATGAACATCAGGTCGGTGAGGATGTGCTCGACTTCCTCGACTTGGTGGGTGGTGACGATGATCGTCTTGTTTTCGTCGAAGTAGTCTTCCAGCAAGTGTTGGTAGAACTGCTTGCGGTAGAGAATGTCCAGGCCCAGCGTGGGCTCGTCGAGGATCAGCAGCTTGGCGTCGATCGCCATCACCAGCGCCAGGTGCAGTTGCACGATCATGCCCTTGGACATCTGCCGCACGCGCTGGTTGGGCGTGAGCTTGGTGCGGGCCAGAAACGCCTCGCACTTCTTGCGATCGAAGCGCGGATGCACGTTGGCGACAAAATCGACCACTTCGTGTACGCGGATCCAGCGCGGCAGCACCGCCACATCGGCGATGAAGCACACTTCGCCCATCAACTTGTCGCGTTGCTTGCGCGGATCGAAACCCAACACGTTGAGATCACCGGTGAAGTCGGTGAGACCAAGAATCGCCTTCAATGCGGTGGTCTTGCCGGCACCGTTGGGGCCGATCAGGCCGACGATACGACCGGGCGCGATCTGGAAGTTGACGTTGTCCAGCGCCTGCGACGACTTGTAGCGTTTGCTCAGGCTGCTGGCCGTGATCACCGCGCTCATGATTGCTCCTCCTTGTTGGCCTGATCTTTGTCGGCGCTGGCTTCGCGCAGCAGCGTCTTGAGATCCAGCCCCAGCCGTTGCAGCCGTGCGAACAGCACCGGCCATTCTTCGCGCAGAAACCGCTCGCGTTCGGATTTCAGCAGCGCCTCACGAGCGCCTTCGATGACGAACATGCCCAATCCCCTCCTTTTTTCAACCAGTTGTTCGTCGACCAGTTCCTGATACGCCTTCGATACGGTCAGTGGATTGATTTGATAATCCGCTGCCACCTGGCGTACCGACGGCAGCGGGTCGCCCTCGTTCAAGGCGCCGTCCAGGATCATCGCCACTACGCGTTGCTGCAGTTGGCGATAGATCGGGACGCTGTCGTTCCAGGTAATGGTCATGTGTTATTCCTTGCTGACGTGGCCAAACTTGTTGCCAAACGAATAGTAGGGCATGGCCAATTGCGACCCGAGCAGGCTGAACTGCTCTTCGGTGCCGCTGCCTTCGATGTGGCCCAAGCCCGGCAGGGTGGCGATGCCGACGGTGCCGATGTCGGTCTGCAGGGCCGCGGCGCGCAACTCGGCGGCGCTGGGACGAACATTGACCGGCGCCAGCTCGGTGACACGGACGGTGTTGACGTTGCCGGTTGCTGTCGGCTGGCTGTCGATGGTGTGGTTCGCGGCGTTGTAGTTCACGGCGCTCAGGCTGGCGACGGTAAACAGGACGGCAGCGACGCTGGCGATCAGGTTGTAGTGCGCTTTCATGACGAGCCTCCTTGGTGATGTCGTTAAGTGGTGTTGTAGTGAACTATAACACCGAGTTTTGAGACGTCAATGAGCAAAGCATCATTTGGCAACATGACTGATGGCCTATATCGCGATGGATCGCAGCAAGGCGTCGATCATCGGGCGGGCGACACCCATGAAAAGGCCGGCTTCGCAGCCGGCCTTTTCATGGGTGGATTGGCGCACTGCGATCAATCGTGCGCGGCGTAAACCTGCTTGCCGCCGACCCATGTCTGCAGCACCTTGGTGTTCCAGATCCTGCTGGGCGCATCCTTGAAGATGTCGTGGTCGATCAGGATGAAGTCGGCCCACTTGCCCGGTTCCAGCGTGCCCTGGGTCTTTTCCGCGTGCTCGGCGTAGGCCGCGTCGAGGGTGAAAGCACGCAGCGCTTCGGTGAGCGTCATGGCCTGGTCCGGGTGCCAGCCACCGGGTGGGTGGCCGTTGTGATCCTCGCGGGTGACCGCCGAGTACAGGCCATAGAACGGATTGGGTGATTCCACCGGGAAATCCGATCCGCCGGCGACCACGGTGCCTTGTTTGAGGAAGCGCTGCCACGCATACGCACCCTTGATGCGGTCATGTCCGATGCGGTCCTCCACCATGTTCATGTCGGAGGTGGCATGCGTGGGCTGCATCGAGGCGATCAGGTGCAGCGGCACGAAGCGTGGAATGTCTCGCAGTGAGAGGATCTGCGCGTGCTCGACGCGGTTGCGCAGATTCTGGCCGCCATGCAGCTTGTAGGCCGCTTCGTAGCTGTCGAGTACTTCGCGATTGGCGCGGTCGCCGATCGCATGGATGGCTACCTGATAGCCCTTGCCCAGCGCTTTGCCGATCATCGCGGTCAGCTCGGCTGGTGTCTGGAACAGCAAGCCGCTATTTTCCGGATCGTCGGAGTAGGGCGCCAGCATGGCTGCGCCGCGACTGCCCAGTGCACCATCGGCGAACAGTTTGACCGCGCGCACAGTGAGGAAGTCATCGCCGTAGCCGATCAGTGGGCCGTTCCTGCTGATGATGTCGAAATCCTTGCCTGTGCCGCGAACCATCGCGTAGATGCGCGCGGTGAGCTTGTGCGCATCGGCGTACTGCCGATATAGCTGATAGGTGGCCAGGTCGATGCCCGGGTCACCGTCACCGACAAGACCGACGCTGGCCATCTCGGCGAGTGCGCTATCCAGCGCAGTAGCCCGTTCCTTTGTCGTGGGCTCGGGTAACTTGGCATCGATCAGGGCCATGGCGCCGTCGACGAACACACCGGTAGGATTGCCATCGGCGTCGCGTTCGATGCGACCGCCGCTGGGATCTTTGGTGGCCTTGCTGATGCCGGCTAAATTTATCGTGGCGGTGTTGGCCCACGCGGCATGGCCGTCGATGCGGCCCAGCCACACCGGACGATCGGACACCACGGCGTCCAGTTCTCTGGCAGTGGGAAAGCGCCCAAGCTTCCAGATCACCTGATTCCAGCCGCCGCCGGTGATCCACTTCGCATCCGGGTGTGCTGCGGCGTAAGCCTTGGTTTTCGCCAGCGCTTCATCCAGCGATGTGGTGCCGGTGAGGTCGGCCTGGTTGCGCGCATAACCCAGATCCAGCACGTGTCCATGGGCGTCGATCAGGCCCGGCAGCATGGTGTGGCCATCGCCCTCGATGATCTTGGCATGGCCCGCGCGTCTAGTCAGATCGGCCGTGCTACCGGTGGCGACCACTTTGCCGCGATCGACCAGCAAGGCCTGGAATTGCTGCAGCTTGCCCTGGCTGTCCAGCGTGTAGCCGTTGACGTTCTTCACCAGCAGGTCGGCGGCCTGCACACTGGCTCCCGCGGTCAGCAGCAACGCAAACACCGAGTAGCGCAAGTAGGGGTTCATGCGATGGAATCTTCCCGGTTCGAAACGAAGTCGCAGTGTGTCGACCTGCGTCGATTATTTCCACCACGACGATCCCCGAATGCGCGTGCAAACACCCACGGTCGCCGGACCGTGGGTTGTACATGGAGCGCGTGAGTTCAGGCGGCTTGGGCGACTGGCATGGCAAGCGAACCAATCGCTACCTGGGCCGACTTCAAAGCTGCGGCTTTTTGTTCTGCGCCGATATTGAGTCCTTCGGCACGTACAAATTCCAGTTCGCCAATACCGATGAAGCCGAATGCGGCACGCAGGTAAGGCTCCTGGAAGTCCATTGCGGCGCCCGCCGTATCCTTACCATAGAGGCCGCCGCGGCTGGAGGCGATGATCACCCGCTTGCTGCCGGCCAGGCCTTCGGGGCCGTTCGCGGTGTATTGGAAGGTCTTGCCGGCGACCAGGATGCGGTCGATCCACGCCTTGAGCTGGCTGGAGATGGCGAAGTTGTACATCGGCGCGCCTATCACCACCACGTCGGCGGCCAGGAATTCTTCCAGCATCTGGCTGCCCAGCACGACGGCGGGGTCACTGGCATCGGCCACCGGTGTCCAGTGCGGCAGCGGCTGGGCGGCCAGGTCGTGGTAGTCGATCGAGAGGTCGGGCGTGGTGCGCTGCAGCTCGGCTACGATGTCGGCGGTCAGCTGACGTGACACCGAGTAACCACCTAGGGCGCTGGAATCGATATGCAACAGTTTCATGATGAGGTTCCTGATCGAGCCGGGCGACCGGCGATGCAAACAGGATATATTTGAGACAATGTAGTGATAAGACGGGTATTATCGGACTTATCGTTCTTCAATGGAAACAATCATGACGGTACTGAGTGGTGCCTTGCAGGATCTCAACGATCTGTATTTCTTCGCCGCAGTGGTCGAGCATGGCGGTTTTTCCGCGGCCGGCCGGGCATTGGGCGTGCCGAAGTCGCGTCTGAGCAAACGTGTGGCGCAGTTGGAGGAGCGACTCGGCGTGCGTCTGCTGCAGCGGACCACGCGCCGCTTCGTGGTTACCGAAGTGGGCGAGCGCTTCTACGCGCATTGCCGAGCCGTACTGGAAGAAGCGCAGGCGGCGCAGGATGCAGTGGACGAGTTGCGCGCCGAGCCGCGCGGCGTGGTGCGCCTGAGCTGTCCGGTGTCGCTGGCGCAGACGGTGCTGGCCTATCTGCTGCCGGAGTTCCTGGCGCTGTATCCGAAGATGCAGGTGCGGGTACTGTCAGGTGATCGCCGGGTCGACGTGATTGGTGAAGGCTACGATCTGGCGATTCGCGTGCGCAACAAGTTGGACACCGATGCGAACCTGGTGGTGCGCACGTTCGGCCAGTCGCGCACCAAGCTGGTGGCCAGTCCCGCGTTGCTGAATGCGCAAGGGCGCCCGACCCAGCCGGATCAGCTGGCGAAGCTGCCGGCGTTGTCGATGCGCGAGCATGAGGGCGCGCAGGTGTGGGAGCTGATCGATGCGAACGGTACGCAGGTCAACGTGGAGGTGCAGGCGCGCCTGATCACCGGCGATTTCGCCGTGCTGCTGGAATCCGCCCGTCGCGGCATGGGGGTGGCGCTGCTGCCGGAGTTCGTCTGTGCTCCGGCGATCACCCGCGGCGAACTCGAAGTGGTGTTGCCGGAATGGAGCGTGCCTGAGGGCACCATGCACTTCGTCTACCCCAGTCGGCGCGGCATGCTGCCGGGCGTGCGTGCGCTGGTCGATTTCCTGGCCGAGCGGTTGCCGGCCACCACCTTGCTGAAACATGAGCAATGCAAGCTGCGTCCGCTGGACGAGCTACCCACGCCGTGATGCGCACGGCATCGTTGATACGCTACGCTTGAATCTTTATGGACATCCAGACGGCTGAATGATGATGATCGAAACCAAGCTCCCGAAAGTCGGAACCACCATCTTCAGCGTGATGAGCCAGCTGGCGCTGGAGCACAAGGCAGTCAACCTGGGTCAGGGCTTTCCCGATTTCGAGCCGCCGCAGGGGCTGCGCGACGCACTGACCCGCGCCATGAACGAAGGCCGCAACCAATACGCGCCGATGCACGGTACAGCCGCGCTGCGTGAGCAGATCGTGTTGAAGGTCGGGCAGCTGTACGGCCGCAAGCTCAATGTGGACACCGACATCACGGTCACCTCCGGCGCCACCGAAGCCATCTTTGCGGCGATCGCCGCGGTGGTGCGCGCGGGCGAGGAAGTGATCGTGTTCGATCCGGCCTATGACTGCTACGAGCCGGCGATCGACCTGCAGGGCGCACGCGCAATACACATCCCGCTGACCGTGCCGGCGTTCGCGATCGACTGGCAGCGCGTGCGCGATGCGGTAACGCCGAAGACCCGGATGATCCTGATCAACAGCCCGCACAATCCGTCCGGAGCGGTGCTGTCGTCGGCCGATCTGGAGGCACTCGCGGCGATCGTGCGCGATACGAAGATCGTGGTGCTGTCCGACGAGGTGTACGAGCACATCGTGTACGACGGCGCGCAACATGAAAGTGTATTACGCCATCCGGAACTGGCCGAACGCAGCATCGTGATCTCCTCGTTCGGCAAGACCTACCACTGCACCGGCTGGAAAGTCGGCTACGCGGTGGCGCCGGCTGCGCTGTCGGCCGAGTTCCGCAAAGTGCATCAGTACCTCACGTTCTGCACCTTCCATCCAGCGCAGGTGGCGTTCGGCGAGTTCATGGCCAGCCATCCCGAACACTATCTGGAGTTGCCGGCGTTCTATCAGGCCAAGCGCGATCGCTTTCGTGCATTGCTGGCGCCGTCGCGGTTCAAGCTGCTCGACGTGCCAGGCGGCTATTTTCAGCTGGTCGACTATGCGGCGATCCGCGACGAGGACGATCTAGCTTTCAGTCGCTGGCTGGTACAGCACGGCGGCGTGGCGGCAATTCCACTGACGCCGTTCTACGAAAGCGCGCCAGGTACGCGCTTGTTGCGACTGTGCTTTGCCAAAAGTGATGCGACGATGGAAGCAGCAGCGGAGCGGCTGTGCCGGCTATGAACATGCACGCGCTGAAAGTTTCATTGGTGCAGGGCGCCACCCGCTGGCACGACGCGCCGGCCAATCGCGACTACTACGGTGCACTGGTGCGACAGGCGAAAGGCAGCGACCTGATCGTGTTGCCGGAGACCTTCCTGTCCGGCTTCAGCAACGATACGCGCGCCAGCGCCGAGGTGATGGACGGCGAAGGTGTGGCCTGGTTGCGTGCGTTAGCGATCGAGGTGGGTGCGGTGATCTGCGGCAGCCTGGCGATCCGCGAGAACGACGCCGTCTACAACCGCCTGCTGTGGGTGCAGCCGGACGGCAGTTTCGCGCAGTACGACAAGCGCCACCTTTTTCGCATGGCCGGCGAACACACCCGTTACGGTGGCGGCAACGAGCGGCTGATCGTGGAGCTGAAGGG
>DASZCB010000475.1:0-7985 GCA_035943575.1 Rhodanobacter sp.
AAACGTTGCGGCAGGCCGTCATGCAGGAAGGTGAGGACGCTGCCGTCGGTCAGGGTGTACAGCACGCCGTCTCGATTGACCTCGATGCGCAGGTGCGCATCGCGCCAGCGCAGGCCGAAGCGATAGCTCTTCCATGCCGCCGGCAAGGTCGGCGCCAGCGCGGGCATGCCGCCATGCACGCGCAGACCGCCGAAGCCCCAGGTCAGCGCCAGCCAGCTGCCGGCCATTGCCGCCATGTGCAGGCCGTGTGCCGCATTGCCGTGCAGGTCGTCCAGGTCGACGCGCAAAGTATCCATGAAATAGCGATCAGCCTTGTTCGCATGGCCCACTTCGGCGGCGAGCACAGCGAAGGTGGATGCCGACAGAGTGGAGTCGTGGACGGTGACGCCCTCGTAGTAATCGAAGTTGCGGCGCTTGGCGGCGACATCGATTTGTTCGCCCGCCAGCACCAGGGCGAGCAGCGTGTCGGCTTGCTTGCATACCTGGTGGCGATAGATGGTGAGCGGATGCAGGCGCAGCAGCAGCGGCTGCAGGGTTGACGTAGCGGCGAGCCCGGCCGGCAGAAGCGGCTTGTCGAGGAAGCCGTCGTCCTGCGGAAAGATGCCGAGCGCGGCATCGACAGGCAGATGCATCGCCTCGGCGGCGCGGCGCCACTGGACAGCCTCGTCGGCATGCAGAGCGATTCGTGCGCTCAGGGCGGCATGTTCGACCGGATACGTCAGCGCCATCCAGTCGGCGACGTTGGCGGCGTCCTGCAGGTGCCGCTGCGCCAACCGGTTGGTGTAATGGTTATTGTCCACCAGGGCGGAGTACTCGTCCGGTCCGGTCACTTCATGGATGCAGAACGCGCCGTCGTGGCGCGCGCTGAAATGCCCGATCTCCAGCCAGATTCGCGCGGTCTCGATGATCATCTCGGCGCCGTGTTCGCGCAGAAACGTCTCATCGCCACTGACGTCGACGTAGAGACGGATCGCCCACGCCACCGCCGCGTTGATGTGGTACTGCGCCGAACCGCTGGGAAAGTAGGAGGAGCACTCGTCGCCGCTGATCGTGCGCCACGCGTAGAGCGCACCGCGCGAATGGTTGAGTTCGCGTGCGTGGCGGCGCGCGTTGTCCAGCGTGCGATGGCGATACGTCAGCATCGCGCGCACCAGCTCTGGCGCCAGGGTGGCCAGCACCGGCAGCATGAATACCTCGGCGTCCCAGAAATAGTGCCCTTCGTAGCCCTCGCCGGTGAGACCTTTGGCGGCGGTGGTGCCGTGGCTGTCGCGGCTGCTCGACTGGAACACATGAAACAGGTTGAAGCGCAGCGCCTGCTCGATCGCCGGATCGCCGTCGATGGCGAGATCGGCCTGTGTCCAGAGCGTGGAGAGCACCTGCGCCTGCCGCGCCAGCAGCGCCGGGTAGCCGAGTGCGATGGCCGTATCCAGCGAGGCCCGCGCACGCGCGAGCAAATCGTTTTCCTGATCTTCGGCCTGATCCCTGGCGAACGGGGGGGTGAAGACGTACGCGACGTACTTGTCGAGAACGACCGTCTGACCGGGTGCGAGGACGCCCTCGTAGACCTGGGTGATGCCGTGCGGCGCCAGATTCGCATGGCGGAATTGCAACTCGCCGGCGTGTTCGTGCCGTTGCGCGCAGATCAGCCGGATGCCGCTGTGGGTGGTCTGCTGGCCGACCCAGGCGAGGTCTTCCTCGGCGCGGGCATCATAGGTGCTCAGGCCACCATCGATGCGACTGCCGATGCGCGGATCGAAACCCTGTTCGGCGGCTTCGCGCGCAGTGCTGATGGATGACTCCAGCGTGATCGAGCCGGTGTAGTCGAGCGAGCGCACGCGGTAGTGGATCGCCAGCAGTCCGGCATCTTCCAGGCTCACGATGCGCTCGGCCTCGATCTCCAGCGTGGCGCCTTCCGGCGATCGCCAGCGCAGTCGTCGCCGGTAGCAGCCGTTGCGCAGATCGAGCGCACGCTCGAAATACAGCCACTCGCCCTGGTCAAGCCGCACGGGCGTGTCGCCCAGGCGCAGATGGATGCGTGCGGCGTCGGCAACAGGGATGCGCGTATCGGTGTGACTGGCGAAGCCGGGAAATCGCTCGTGGTACTCGATCGGGGTGCGCTCCCATACCGCGGATAGCAAGGTGGCCTGGCTTGCGCTGTCGCTTTCTTCCAGGTTGCCACGTACGCCGAGGGTGCCATTGGCCAGCGCAAACAGGCTCTCGTCCTGCGCGAAGCCGGCCGGATCAGTGCCGTGGCGGGTCAGTAGCCAGGGGTCGGCCGCTGCCTTTTCATCGATGGTCGGTGCCTCGGTATCAAGTGGCGCCGCTGCGACGTGATCCACGATGAAGCCTCCTCATCCGCCAGACGCATCGGGCCGGCTGACCCGCCATGCTGTGGCTGGCGGCGAGCTTGGCATTAAATGGTATCGGTATCAAGATATCGATACCATTTTGTTGGACGGGCTTGAGAAAAGCCGATTTGCGGGAGTCAAAGGGCGTGGGTCTGCATATCTGGACAGCTTCGACCCGCTTGGCGGCGCCCTGTCATGACTGCGCAGAGTGAGGTTGCATCGACGGGGCGAATGTCGACACACTGCGGACGTCGATTCGGGTCAGCGCTGCAGTTCGGCGGTGCCGCGGCACCGGATCGGCCAGACCAGCAGGGGTCAGATAGTTGAGCAAGAAAGGCGCGCGCAAGCATGCGTCGGGCAGCCTGACCATGGCCGACCTGGCGCAACTGGCTGGAGTATCCAAGATCACGGTCTCCCGTGCGCTGGGCGATAGTCCTCTGGTCAACCCGGAGACCCGCGAACGGATCCAGGCGCTGGCGCGGGAGCATGACTACAAGCTCAACATCAGTGCGCGCAACCTGCGCTTGCGCCGCAGTCATACGGTGGCGGTGATCGTGGAGATGACGCCATCCACCGATCGCACCATGTTCGATCCGTACCCGCTGGTACTGCTGGGAGGCATCTCGCAGGAGCTGACCGCGGCCGGCTACAGCGTGCTGCTGACCACCCGTCAGGGTGCCAGCGCGGCGGCGGTACAGGCCGCCGACGGGCTGATCCTACTGGGCCAGGGTGTGCACCAGGACGCGGTGCGCCGATTCGACAAGCTGCACCTGCCGATGGTGGTGTGGGGCGCGCAATCGGCCAGCGATACGCATGTGGTGGTGGGCAGCGACAACCGCCTCGGCGGCGCGGCGGTGGCACGTCACTTCATCGCGCTCGGTCGCCGCCGCCCGGTGTTCATCGGTAATCCCAGTCACCCGGAGATCTTCGAGCGCCTGAATGGCTTCGTCGACGCACTGGCGGTGCATGGGATCAAGCCGCTGCTCATGCGGCGCGACGAGTTCACTTTGGACTCGGGGATGGATGCGGTGCATTCGTTGCATGCGCGCAAGGTCGGCTTCGATGCGATCTTCGCCTGCAACGACCTGCTTGCAATGGGCGCGATCCGCGCCACGCTGGACCTCGGGCGCTCGGTGCCGGCCGATGTCTCGGTAGTCGGCTACGACGACATGCCGCTGGGCGCCAGCTTTCTGCCGCCGCTGAGCTCGGTGCGGCAGGACTGGCAAGAAGGCGGCATGCTGCTGGCGCGTAAGGTGCTGGCGTTGATCGAGGGCGAGCCGGCCAGCTCGGAATGCCTGCCGGTGAGCCTGATCGTGCGCTCGACCTGATCTCGCCTCGCGCTTAGCGCGTAGCGGTCTGGGTGGTTTCCACGGGATCGGCGGGGTTGCGCGCCGGTGGCGTCAGCACCAGCCGGAAACAGCTGCCGCCGCCGGCCACGCGGACATACTCCAACGACGCCTGGTTGGCGTCGCTCATCTGCCGGGCTAGGTACAGGCCCAGGCCGGTGCCGTATTCATGGGTGGTGTAGAACGGTTCGAAGATCTGCGCGGCTACCTTCGGTGCGATGCCGGGGCCGCGGTCGATCACTTCCAGGATCGGCACGCCATGCTCGCCCTGCCGGGTCACCACCATCACCCGCGCCGGTTCGCCGGGCAGGCGGCCGTAACGCAATGCGTTCTGCACCAGGTTCCATACCACCTGCTGCAGCTGCTGCGGGTCGGCCACTGCCGCCACCGGCGTGCCACTGTTGGCGATCACCCGCAGTGAATCGGCGCCCAAGTCGTTGCCCTGGCTGTATTCCTCGACGAAGCCCTGTGCCCAGTGACCGAGATCCAACGTTTCCGGCCGCGAGCGCTCGCGCCGCGACAGTTGCAGGATGTTCTCGATGATCTCGTTGAGCCGGATGCAGTGGTTGTTGATGATCTCGACCATGCGCTGGTCGGTGCTGTCCATGCTGGTCGACTCGGCCAGCAACTGTGCCGAGTAGCGAATTGCCGCCAGCGGGTTGCGGATCTCGTGTGCGATCGAGGCGGATAGCCGGCCGAGCGAAGTCAGCGTGAGTTCCTCTGCACGGCGCGACAGCAGCGAGGTGTCGTCGAGAAAAATCAGCACATGCGAGTCGTCGTTCGGTGCCAGCCGGGTGAAGCGCGGCACCACCTCGGGCACGCCGTCGGCGAGCTGGGTGGCGGTTTCGTCCAGCTTTCCGGACGTCATCCAGTGATATAGCCGGCGCGACAGTTCCGGCGCCAACTGGCCGAGGTCGCGCTGGTCGGCGCCCGGGTTGCCCATCAGCATCCACGCCGACTCGTTGATCTGGTGGATGCGGTTGGCGTCGTCGACCAGCAGCACGCCGGTCTTCATGCGGCGGATGATCAGCTCGTTGACCTGCGACAGGTTGGCCAGATCGGTGCTGCGTTGCTCGGCCAGCGCCTCGGTGGCGCGCAGTTGGCGCCCCAGCACATGGCACAGCGTGGTGCTCGCGAAATAGGCCAGGCCGAACAGGGCGGCCTCCAGCAGGTCGCCGGTGCTGTTGGCCGAGGCGCCGAAAAAGGTGTGCCCGAGCATGCCCAGCGTGGCCAGCGCGGCGAAGAAGCTGGATAGCCGCAGCGGCAGGATCAGCGCACCGGCGCTCAGGTTCACCGCCAGCATCATCGCGATGCCGATACGCGCATCGTGCATCGCGGTGATCGCCAGCACGGCGGCGACAATGTCCACCACCAGTGTCGTCGCCACCGCGGCTTTGGCGTACGGCATGCTGCGCCGATTCAGCAGCACCGCCGCGAGCGCAAAGATCAGGTATAGCGCGGCTACAGTGCGGGCAAACGTGGGGGTCGCCAGTTCAAGCCAGCCCATGCCAGTCGGGCTATACGCCAGACCGGCGTACACCAGCGCCTGCACCAGCCGGAACCCATTGAGGAACGACAACTCGTGACGAACCGTTGTCGGGTTTGCGGACGAGGCAATGAAAGGTGGTGCGCTGGACACGTGGCTGGGCACTCCAAGGCAGTTCCGACCGAGTATAGACGGGCTGGTCGGCGCTGTGCCGTAGCGTCAAAGCGCACGAAACCGCCCTGTGCGGGCGTCAAAACACGCCGCCCTTTCCATTACCGCCCGCTTCCGCGAAAATGGGCGGCCGTATTGCGCGGTTCCTGCCAGTTCGTGTGGCAGGCGCACTGCTTCCCGGCTGTGTGTCACTCCGCCGTCCGACTTCCCTGACCCACGCTGATGTCACGCGTGCGGCCGCCATCGTTTTCCCGTTCGCTCGAGGTATCGAATGAATTTCCACGAATACCAGGCCAAAGAACTGTTCGCGCAGTACGGCATCGCCGTGCCGCCGGGCAAGATTGCCAACTCCCCCGACGCTGCCGTCGACGCCGCCAAGGCACTCGGCGGCACGCAGTGGATGGTCAAGGCACAGATCCACGCAGGCGGCCGCGGCAAATCCGGCGGCGTCAAGTTCTGCCGCAGCTTCGACGACGTACGCGCCGCCGCCAAGGGCATGCTCGGCACCCACATGGAAACCTACCAGTCCGCCGGCCGTGCGCTGCCGGTGAACCTGGTGCTGGTGACCGACGCCACCGACATCGCCCGCGAGCTGTACCTGTCGATCCTGGTCGACCGCGACAGCAAGTCGGTGTCGTTCATCGCCTCCAAGCACGGCGGCGTGGACATCGAGCAGGTTGCCAAAGAGACGCCCGAAGACATCCACACCATCGTGATCGATTTCGTCGAAGGGCTGCAGCCGTACCAGTGCCGCCAGCTCGGTTTTGCGATGGATCTGACCGGCAAGCAGGTCAACCAGCTGACCAAGATCATGCTGGGCCTGTACAAGCTGTTCAACGAGCAGGATCTGGCCCTGGTCGAGCTGAACCCGCTCGCCGTGCTGGAAGATGGCAACCTCGCCGCGCTCGACGGCAAGGTCAACTCCGACGACAACGCCGAGTTCCGTCACCCGAACCTGGCCGCGATGCGCGACCTGACCCAGGAAGACGCCGCCGAAGCCGCCGCGCTGCAGAACAACCTCAACTACGTGACGATGGACGGCACCATCGGCTGCATGGTCAACGGTGCCGGTCTGGCGATGGCCACGATGGACGTGATCAAGCTGGCAGGCGGCGAGCCGGCCAACTTCCTCGACGTCGGCGGCGGCGCCACCAAGGAGCGCGTCACCGAAGCATTCAAGCTGATCCTGTCGTCGGACAAGGTGCGCTGCATCCTGGTCAACATCTTCGGCGGCATCGTGCGCTGCGACCTGATTGCCGAAGGCATCATCGCCGCGGTGAAGGAAGTGGGCCTGAAAATTCCCGTGGTGGTGCGCCTGCAGGGCACCAATGTCGATCAAGGCCGCGAACTGCTGGCCAACTCCGGCCTGGCGATTACGCCGGCCGATGATCTCAACGACGCGGCGCAGAAAGCCGTGGCTGCGGCCAAGGGCTGAGGAGCAAACGAATGAGCGTTCTGGTCAACAAGAACACCAAGGTGATCGTGCAGGGCTTCACCGGCCAGCAGGGCACCTTCCATGCACAGCAGTGTCTCGACTACGGCACCAAGATCGTCGGCGGCGTGACCCCGGGCAAGGGTGGTTCCGAGCATATCGGCCTGCCGGTCTTCAACAGCGTCAGCGATGCGGTCGACGAGACCGGCGCCGATGCGTCCGTGATCTTCGTGCCGCCGCCGTTCGCGGCCGACTCGATCCTTGAAGCGATCGACGCCGGCATCCGCGTGATCGTGGCGATCACCGAGGGCATCCCTGTGCTCGACATGCTGCGCGTGAAGAACGTGCTGCAGCAGCATCCGGAGATCGTGCTGATCGGGCCGAACTGCCCCGGCATCATCACCCCGGGCGAGTGCAAGATCGGCATCATGCCGGGTCACATCCACAAGCCGGGCAAGGTCGGCATCGTGTCGCGTTCCGGCACGCTGACCTATGAAGCCGTGTTCCAGACCACCAACGAAGGCCTGGGTCAGTCGACCTGTATCGGCATCGGCGGCGACCCGATCAACGGTCTGAGCTTCATCGACTGCCTGAAGCTGTTCCAGGATGATCCGCAGACCGAAGGCATCATCATGGTCGGCGAGATCGGCGGCAGCGCCGAGGAAGACGCCGCCGAGTTCATTGGCGAGTACGTAAAGAAGCCGGTGGTCTCGTTCATCGCCGGCGCTTCGGCGCCGGCTGGCAAGCGCATGGGTCATGCCGGCGCGATCATTTCCGGCGGCAAGGGTACGGCGGCGGCGAAGTTCGCTGCGCTGGAGAAGGCGGGCGTCACCACGGTGAAGTCGCCGGCCGATCTGGGCAGGACGCTTGCGAAGCTGATGAAGTAAGTCAGCCGCAGCGCGCTAAAATGCGAAGGCCGCGATTCGTCGCGGCCTTCGTCATTTCTGGAGCATGTTCATGGCAAGGCTGCGTCTGGCACTCGCCCAATACGATTTCGCGGTCGGTGCGGTGGCGGTGAATGCCGCGAAGGTGGGCGATCTGATCGCGCAGGCACGCGAAGGCGGTTGCGCGTTGATTGCGTTCCCGGAGCTGACCCTGAGCGGCTACCCGCCGGAGGATTTGCTGCTGCGGCCGAGTTTCCTCGCCGCCTGCGATAGCGAGCTCAACGCGCTGGCGGCCGCGACCCATGGCATCGCCGCATT
>DASZCB010000476.1:0-3278 GCA_035943575.1 Rhodanobacter sp.
ATCGCGCAGCCAGATCTTCCGCTCCTCGGATGACGCAGGCAGAAACGACCAGTCGTGATGTTGCCGATACTGTGCAGACAGTGCGCTGACCAGACCGCCAAGGCGGTCCATGTCGCTGTTGGCGGCGTAACGCGAAGAATCACCGGACAACTTCCAGCGCACCAACTCCACGCCGATCGCTGCTACCGCCATGATCGACAGCAGCACCGCGAAGAACAGGCGTTTGCCGATGGAAACTCTCAAGAGCATTACCCCGCGGTGCCAGTCGGGGCAAGCTAGTGGAGATCAGGGGTGGTGACAAGGTGCCAGCGCCGGGCAACTCAGCATCCGTGTCAACGATCGGCATTGACCATTTCGTGACGCAACGGTGGCACCTGCGTACAGATGAGCACCTTCACCAGCAGCCAGCACAGCAGCGTCGACACGACGAACCAGACCACAGCCACCAAGGCGCTGAAAGCGGTGATCTGCGCAAAGTCTTGGCCGAGGAATCTGCCGATGCCAACCATCGCGATGATCACGACAACCATGGCCAGGGCACACACCAGAACCGCCAGCGTACCCGCCAACCACAGGCGAAACGGTCGGGTCAGCGACATGGTTCGCGGCAATCCAAGCAGACCGCCAAGGAACACAGGCAACACCAGGCCAATGGAGGCTGCGTAGGGAACCAGGGGCAGCGCTTCAAATTCCGCGCGATAGAGCTCCATCGTCATGGGCACCACCCACTGCGCAACAACCAGCAGCCAGGACCACGCGAACAGCGTGAACATCAGCAAGGCACGCCCGCGCAACTCGACCGGCCGAGGCGATGCCGGTATCGCCTGCCCGCGCAGAACGGAAAAAGCCAGCCATATCGAAACCATCACCGCGGCCACCGTAATCAGATGACCCAGGATCAGGCTCAGGATCGCGACCAGCTGCATCCCCGCGTAGTGGTCGTACGCCGCGAGCAATCCACGCGCAGCCATCTGCCACGCGAACATCAAAGCAAAGCCGAGCAACCCCTTGAGCACACCGATACCTGCGGCGGCATAGTCAGGCAAACCGGCAAGGCGTCGCCGCTCGAGCATCCACTGTGTACAGCCCAGCGCGAACGCCGCCGATATCACCAGGCCGACCAGGTCGCTACCCAGCATCACATACAGGACGCCCAACCGCCTCTCATCGTCCCTGCCCGTCGACATGTGTTGCCAGCGATAAACGGCGAGGGCGGCGAGCGCCAGACCCACCACCATCACGGCGAGCGTCACGACATAGGGAAACGACGACGGCTTTTCCTTGACTGATTGCACTTTCCAAACTCCCTAGTGATCTTGTGAGGCACAGGATGCCCGATCAGGCATATGGCGTGCACCTGCGTTCCATCCGCACTCCCTTCCCCACCCTCATCGACCAGCAGGACCGCCATCTCTCATTCGTCGTGCGTCGCCTCGATTAGAAGTGCTTCATAGGCATCCCAGCGCGTGCCCAGCCCCACTAACCACCATGCGCCCAGGTAGGCAAGAAACAACGCCCACAACAGCAGACCGCCCAGCATGTGCACCTGCCCAAACGCCTGCCAGTCACCGAACCGCCAGTCCTTGAACTGCAGGTAGAGAATCGCCAGCAGTGGAAGAATGCCAAGGCGCTGTACGCTGCCGGTGAAGAGCCCCATGCGATACGCAAGTGACGACTTTCGTGCGCTCAGATAGCGCAGCCGACGCGCCAGCTCGTCCTTCGGGAAACATCTCATCTCAACTACCAGCCCGCGCCACTGGCCATAATCGCGGTCCAGCTCACGGGAGAGCTTGTCGTGTCTGCGATAGAACATGCGCCACTCGCGCCGAACAAAACAAACCACGCCGACTCCCAGCACGATCAGCAGGAGCACCGCACATGCCACGAGGACGAAAACTGCTGTCCGAGACTTCACAAATTGGGTCGCGAGCAGCAACGGCATCCACGACAACATCGTCGTACCAAATGCCAAACGCTCTACGATTCCCGGCTTGTCATCCCCGACATCTTTGACGTACTGGTCGATCTTTTTCTCGATCAATGCATAGGTAAGTGATTCGTTCGTCATACGCGTCCCTGCAGGCGATTCCAGCGATTCCATCATGGCGCAACGCGCGGCCTAAAGTGCACTCTGACCCGGTTTTTGCACAGCATGCAAGGTGTCCTTCCCCGAGTTCGCGGCGGAACTGGATAAGCGACTCATGGTGTTGAAGCCGAAGGCTTCAAGAAAGAAGATCTGAGCGGGGGAAGGTTCCAGCGAATCCAACCATCGGTGCCAGCTCACTCTGCTCAGCACGTTGGTGCTCGATTGGCGGCGGCAGCTAGCGCGTCAATGACGATGCGTCATCTGTTCGCACATCGACCAATCCATGACCCGATGACTGAAGAGGTCGATCACCACCGGTGACGGAGTAGTTAACCGCAATTAATTGGCGACGTTCTACTTCACGTACTCAAAGAGGAGATAGCATGATGGCTACTCGTCTTTGGAGCCTCTTGGACATGCTGAAAATTTTCGCTAACGAGTATGTAGATATCGGGAAAGATATCGCCAATCTCGAAATGAATTTCTACATGTCGGATACGGCAGAGCCAGACAGTCAAGCATGGAGCGAGGATGAGAAAGCAGAGCTGAAATCTGCTCTGGCAGAAATGGCGCGAAAATGCGAACAAATCGGCATGCCGACCGCACTGGCCGCATTACAGCGCGCCAGTCGTAACCTGCCTGAAACTCAAAGAGAATTCGCGCAGGTAGTCTCAGTACTAGAGCATGAGCTAACTACTAAGCTGTTCCTATTCATACCATCGGAACGAGCCAAGTATCACGAACATGGTGGACATTTTAAGACGACCACATGGGCTAACTTACCTGGTGCTGCGACTGAGATGCTGCATGCCGGAAATTGCTTTGCGGTAGCTGAATACATAGCTTGTATTTTTCATGCTACGCGCTCGGTGGAAGTGGGCCTGCATGCTGTTCACGCATGTCTCGCTATAGCGGTGCCAACAGGCGGCAATGATCGCAACAACTGGGGAAGCATTCTCAAGCGAATCAAGGACGCGATAGATCAGCGAGGAAAGGCGTGGGGCGAAAAGGAGTTGTTTGAGGAGCTTTACGCGATGATGGCAGCAATAGGCCATGCATGGAGAAACCCAACCATGCACGTTGCCAAGAGCTATACCGAGGCGGACGCAGAACGCATCTTTCGTGTGGTTGCGGACTTTATCGAGAAGCTTTCTTTGAGGATGGATGAGAACGGCTTGCCGCTCGCTTAGGA
>DASZCB010000477.1:0-6432 GCA_035943575.1 Rhodanobacter sp.
CGAACACGGGCGTGGTTAACGCGTCAAGAATGGATTGGCACCACTCGCCTAGCGGCGGAACTGCTTCGGCCGGCCGTTCGGCCGCGACGTCACCTTCTAGCATGATGTCCCCCAAGAAGGACCATGGCCTCTCGAAACGGAGAACCCGAAATGACGGCAAAGCGTCGCTCGCGGACCGTGAAGGAAATGCCACGAAATTCACGCGTGTCTCACTCTGCGGTCACCATGTTGCCAAGCAGACAACCACCGGCACGCGCCTTGACCACAAACCTTCAGCTATCGCAGATTCAGGCCGAAATACGGCCAGCTGACCGGCCGCAGATCTACCTCGGCTGCGCCGGATGGGCCATTTCGAAGGCTTCCTCAGGGCGATTTCCGAAGGACGGCACCCACCTTCAGCGGTACGCGCAAGTATTCAACGCGGTGGAAATCAATTCGTCGTTCTATCGTTCCCACTTGCCCGCCACCTATGTCCGTTGGGCGGCGTCCGTGCCGGGCAATTTCCGCTTTGCGGTGAAGATACCCCGCACCATCAGCCACCGGGCTCGGCTGCTCGATTGCGACACAGCATTGCGAGTCTTCCTAGAGGAGGTCTGGCAACTCGGTCCGAAGCTTGGTTGTCTGCTGCTGCAGTTGCCACCCAGCCTTGCGTACTCGGCCTCGGTGGCGCTGCCGTTTTTTGAGCTGCTGCGTCATCTGCATAAAGGTCCGGTAGTTTGCGAGCCACGCCACCCGTCATGGTTCGTGCGGATGGTGGATCGCCAGCTGAAAGACCGTGACATCAGCCGTGTGGCGGCGGATCCAACGTGCCTGCCAAGGGCGGCGGTCCCACGAGGCATCCCGGTCGTGCAATATCTGCGTCTGCACGGTTCGCCGCGGCTCTATTACGACAGCTATCCCGAAGCGACCCTTCGCCGGATCTCCCTCAAGCTGGGCCGACCTGCCTCGCACACCCTCCAGCGCTGGTGCATCTTCGACAACACTGCATTGGGCCATGCCACGTCCAACGCGCTGGACATGCTCGACTATCTGAGGAATAACGACCGCTCGTCCTGACGTTCACCTCGCGTCGGCACGCTGGAATCCACAGTGCTTCCGACGATGTCGGAGAGAAACCATGCCGGAAGGCCCATCTATCTGGATCCTGCGTGAACAGGCGGCAGCGTTCGCCGGCCAGACCATCCGACATGCGGAAGGCAATGCAAAAATCGACATGCAACGCCTGCCCGGACAGCGCGTCCGCTCCCTGCGCAGTTTTGGTAAACAGTTCCTGATCGAGCTGCCCGATCAGCTGGCCATACGCATCCATCTGATGATGTTCGGCAGCTACCGCATCAACGAACGCAAGGATTTCCCGCCGCGACTCAGCCTGGGCTTCGACGACGGTGAGCTCAACTTCTACAGCTGCTCAGTGCGGCTGCTTGAGGGTGACTTGGACGAGCTGTACGACTGGCGCATCGACGTGATGGCGGACAGGTGGGATCCCGCGCTGGCCCGCGCCAGGCTGCGCAAGATGCCGGAAACATTGGTATGCGACGCGTTGCTCGACCAGAGCGTGTTCGCCGGCGTGGGCAACATCATCAAAAACGAGGTGCTGTACCGCACCCGCATACATCCACTGTCCACGATCGGCGCCCTGCCTCCGCGCAAGCTGGGCGAACTGGTGAAGCAGGCCCGTATCTACTCGTTCGAGTTTCTGGCCTGGAAGAAGGCATTCGTATTGCGCAAGCACTGGCTGGTGCACAACAAAGGGCGATGTCCGCGCCATGACATCCCCTTGCAACGGGCCTACCTGGGCAGGACCAACCGTCGCAGCTTCTATTGTGAGCGGTGCCAGAAGCGCCACACACGGGATTGACCGGTGCTCGGCTCAATCTCGTGCATTCCAGCGTGCCACCGCATTCGTTCGACATGCCGATGCCGTCCCATCGTGACGGGAATCTCGCGGCCATGGCACAGCTGAGCCTGTTCGACTCCGGCGCCCAGATGTTGCTTGACGACACCAGCGGTTGCATCGTGCTAATCCCTGATTTGGTGGATCGAGTGACCGCGCAAATATGGTTCGATCAGCTGCATGGAGGCAGCGCGTGGAAGGCTGGACGACGCCTGATGTACGAACGCGAGGTCGACGTGCCACGACTGCGGGCCCATTTCCGCTCCGACGATCCAGACCTTCCGGGGACACTGTACGAAGCGCAGGCCGTCGTCGCAAATGCAGCGAACACTGCATTCGACAGCATCGGGCTCAACCTCTATCACGATCAATATGACAGCGTGGCCCCGCAGAGAAAAAATAGAACAGCTCACACCGCTCAGTGCGATCCGAAATAGTCGTCGCTCCAATACCATGAAAGCACCGAAGCAGGCACCAATGTCTGTATATCCACTCCGAGTGCGACATAGGCGTCAAGCACGTCGCGCAGAGCTTGCTCCACGCGCCCGCTTCTTTCATGTGGCGGCGAATTGAAATGTGTGTATTCGATCACGTCGAGCATGCGTGTCGACCAGCCGAATAGCAATTCGCTCCAGTCGGCAAAGCGGTCGCGCACCCATGAACTCAAAGGCGCATGAAGAGTGAATCCCTCCTCGTCGCATATTCGCCGCGCCAACGCCTCCATTGGTGGCGACACGCCGCGGAACCACTCAGTGTGCCCGGCCGCCGACTGCGGCACCGCCAATGGTGGAGGGGCACGATGGTCAGCGAACGTGTTGATGAATTGGCGTTCTATGCGTCGCGCATCATGCAAATGATCGGTGTGGATCAAGAGACCGCGCTCTAGGTCAAAGAACTCGAAGAAGCGCCGGTGCAAGGTGCGGAAACGGTCCAGTGGATCGCGTGAGAACCCCACTTTCAGGATGTCTTCATTACGGCAAGGCAATACGTAGACGAACGTGCGCCCTCGATTGGCGAAGCGTGGGGAGATCACCTCATCGTTCACAGTAAGCCCTTTTTGGTGAACACTTGTTTCATCGTCACATGACGCCATAGCCGATAGTCTCGATCATCCAGCGATCAGTCGGCCAAGGCGTGAATCATGGAAAAACATGGCAAGCATGCGCCAATGGTGCTCCGCGCATTCGGCATGAACTGCACACTCAAGCGCGGCCCGGAAGAATCCTCCACCCAGAAATTGCTGGACCAGGTGCTGCACGCGTTGACACCCTACGATGTCGTGACTTCCAGCGTTCGCATCGCCGATCACGACGTCAAACCAAGCGTCAGCGCAGATGAAGGCGACGGCGACGAATGGCCCATGCTGCGCAACCAAGTGATCGACGCCACCATCCTCGTGCTCGCCGCGCCGATCTGGATGTCGATGAGTTAGCGCGCGCGCCGACGCTGCATGCAGTCATTGAACAACTCCATGTCATCGCCATCACGCCGGATGTCATTCATTGATCGCGGCGATTCACCAGCCCGACCTGGATCCACAATTTGGATCTCTAAAGGAGAACCGCACATGAGCAACAAACACGATATCAAGACATTGAATAGCCTCATCGAAACCACGCTGGATAGCGCCGATGGCTATGCCGAGGCGGCCAAGGATGCCAAGAGCGCGCAGCTGATCTCGCTGTTCACGACACGAGCCACCGAGCGTCGCCTCACCGCATCCACCCTGCAGCAGTGCGTGCGTACACTGGGTGGCGAACCCGAAGACGATGGCACCGTGATCGCTTCCGCACAGCGCATGTTCGTAAACCTGCGCACCAGCCTCACCTCGAACGACAATACCGCCGTGGTGGACGAAGTCGAACGCGGCGAGGACCACATCAAGGCCAAGTTCGAGGACGCGATGAAGGACACCGAGGTCTCCCCCGGGATCATGTCGGCCATCACCGAAGCCTATACCTCGGTGCGCAGCGGCCATGACCAAATGAGGGATATCAAGAAGGCGATGCACGCCGGTGGATAAGCGCTTTCGTGCGCAGGACGGACGGGACAACGCCGCTCGTCCCGCGGATGCGCTCCGTGATGCGGTCTTCAGCCGGCCTTACGGATCGGCGCACGCTTCCCCGTCGTCTTCTTTTTTGTGCTCGCGTCTTTCGCTGCTGTTTTCTTTACGGAAGATGCTTTCTTTGTAGTCGGCTTGCGCGTCGATTTTGCAGCGGCTTCTTTCGCTGGCGTGCGTTTCTTGCTGGCCAGACTTTTTTGCAGCAACGCCATGAAATCCACCACGTTGGTTGTGGCGTTTTCCGGCGTTTCCGTCTCGTCATCGGCCGGTGGCGTGACCACACCCTTGGACTTCAGCCGCTTCTCGATTACCTTGCGCAGGCGGTCGCGGAATTCGTCCCGGTAGTCATCTGGCTTCCACTCGCTGCTCATTGAATCGATCAGTTGTTCGGCCATCTGCATTTCTTTCGGCGAGATACGGTGTTTTGACGCTGCGCCCTCGGGAATCTTGTAATCGCTTGTATCGACCAGCTCCTGTGGATAACGCAGCAGCATGAGCATCAATGCGTCGCCCTTGGGCATCACGGCCGACAGGTATTCGCGTGTGCGGATCACCACGCGCGCAATGCCGATCTTGCCGGTTCGCTTGAGCGTTTCGCGGAACAACACGTAACCTTTCTCAGCCTTCTTGCCCGGCACGAGCACATAAGGCTTCTCGAAATATTCCGGCCCGATCGCATCGGCATCGACGAAGGCCTCAACCTCGACCGCCTCGCGTCCTTCCGAAGCGGCCGACTTGATGTCCTCCGGCTCCAGCACGACGTAACTGCCCTTCTCGTATTCGAACGCCTTGACGATCTCCTTCCATGGCACCTCCTCGCCGGTTTCCGCGTTGACGCGCTCGTAGCGCACCGGCGTGTTGCTGCGGCTGTCCAGCATGCGGAAATGCAGATCGACGCTGCGCTCGCCAGACATCAGCGATACCGGCACGTTGAGCAGGCCGAACGAGAGTGTTCCAGTCCAGATGGGACGTGCCATGGCATGTGCTCCGACGGTGGTGAAGGTCGATCAGGACGCTACTTGGCGCGGGTCTTCGCCGCCTTCTTCGCTGCCGCCGAGCGGCCAGCCGCACCCTTGGTATGGGCAGCCTTCTTGGCGACCGCGGAACGCGAACTGGCGGTCCGCTTGGAGGCGACCTTCTTTGCGTGCGACGACAGCGCGGACTTCGAGGCAGCGCTGTGGCCTTCCTTCTTGAGCGCCTTGGTGGTCGCCCTCGAACGCGTCGCCGCCGGCTTGTGGTGCTCGTGCGAAGAAGTCTCATCGTGCGCAGCCTTCTTCTTGGTCGACTTGCTGGCGGTCTTGCTGGCCGGCACCTTCACCCCAGCACGCCGTGCCTTGGACAGGCCGATGGCGATCGCCTGCTTAGTCGAGCGAGCGCCTTGTTTTCCCTTGCGCACGTGCTCGATTTCCTCATGCACATATTCGCCCGCCTGGGTACTCGGCGACTTGCCTTCCTTCTTGTCCTTGCTGGCGGCACGCTGGGTCTTCTTCTCGGGCATGACAACTCTCCTGTTTGGCAGTGGTACCCGGACTATTCCCCTCGTGGTGTCGACGAGTTGTCAAATACACCTGGAGATGATGAAGGTTTCACCCACGGCCCACGGCCCGTTCGCTAGCGTCATCGAACCCGTCAGCTATTCACGACTACGGAGTGTCACTGCGATGACTACCAGCAAACGCGCTTCGCGCATCAGCGCAACCATCGAGCGGCAACGCGCCATCCAGTCCGCAACGGACAATGACGAGCGGACCAAGACGAAGCCCAAAGCCGCACCAGCCAAGGCATCATCAAGAGCCGCCCCGGGAATGGCGGACGGACGCAGGCATCCGCAAAATCCGCTGCCCGCACAGCATCTGCATAAGCCGGGGATCGAGCACGATCTTCATCCGCGCCCACAGTTCCTGGCTCCCAGCTATGTGGGCAGCGGCAAGCTGGCTGGCATGTCAGCACTGATCACCGGCGGCGATTCGGGGATAGGCCGCGCCGTGGCCGTGTTGTTCGCGCGCGAGGGCGCCGACGTGGCGATCGTGTATCTGTGCGAGGACGTCGACGCGAAGGAAACCCGCGACTACGTCGAAGGCGAAGGCCAGCGTTGCCTGCTGATCCGCGGCGACGTGAGAGATCCCGCGTTCTGTGGGGAGGCCGTCGCGAAAACGATGAAAGCGTTCGGTAAGCTTTCCGTGCTGGTCAACAATGCAGCGCTCCAGGAGCATGCCGACTCGATCGAAGACATCACCGAGGCGCACTTCAACGAGACCCTGCAAACCAATCTCTACGGCTATTTCCATATGGTCAAAGCCGCGTCACCCCATCTTGGCAGCGGTTGCTCGATCATCAATACCGGCTCGGAAACCGGGCTGTTCGGCAACGACAGGTTGCTCGACTATTCGATGACCAAGGGCGGCATCCATGCGTTCACCAAAGCACTGGCTTCGAACATGGTGTCGCGCGGCATTCGGGTGAATGCGGTCGCGCC
>DASZCB010000478.1:0-4178 GCA_035943575.1 Rhodanobacter sp.
CGGTTTTTTTGCTGATGCGGGTGCGGTCTTGGCCATGGCCCGCAACGCTAACGCAGCGGCCGTCCGGAATCAATCTTCACGAGGCTCGGAAGGCTGTTTGCGTGAGCTGGATCAGCGCGCCGGCTGCCAAAGTGGCCGGGCACCGGCTTGCTGGAAAATCGCGGCGCCGCGTGCACTGATCCAGCGATCGGCCACGGCGACCAGTTCGTCGCCGGCATACAGCAGCGGACAGGCAGTGCGTTGCCACGGCGGTACCAACCCTAGCTGGAACAGGTCGCGCAGTTCGCGTGTATGCGCATCGCCGGCCGGCTTGATGCGTTCGCCGCCGCGACGCAGGCGCACGCACAAGGGTTCGGCAAGGCGGGCGCCTGCATGGCTCAGCGACAGCCGGCTGCCGTCGGGCAGCAACAGCGGTTCGCCATGCCAGGACAACGCCCAGTCGGTATCGATGACCACTTCGGGCGGCAGCGCCCACAGTCGGCCCTTCCAGATATGCAGCTCGGCGCCGGCCCAGCGGATGCATGGCAGCTGGCCCGCACGCGCACCACACTGGCGTTCGATCTGCCGCCGCTGTGCGGTGGTGGGCGCGGGTAGACCACGCGAATGCAGCCAGTGGTCGAGCAGGGGGTCGCGCAGCGCGGGGTTCAGCGCCAGCCAGCCGGCGGCATGCAGGCTGCCGCTGGCCGGGTCGTGCAATGCATCGAATGCGAACAGCCATTCCACCCGCAGCGCATCGGCGGCGGCACGGATGAGCGCGGCGCTGTGCACGATTGAATCCACCGCCTGTGGCCAGTGCTGCATCAGGCGAGGCAGGATTTCGCGACGAAGCTGGTTGCGCGCCAGTCGGGTGTCGGCGTTGGAAGGATCGTCGATGCAGTCCAGCTGGTGCGCCTCGACGTAATCGCGCAACTGTCGTCGCGACAGGGCCAGCAGCGGTCGCCACAGCTGGCCGCGACCGAACGTGCGCCGTGCACGCATGCCACCCAGGCCATCCGGCCCGGCACCGCGCAACAGTTTCAGCAGCACCGTCTCGGCCTGGTCGTCACGATGATGGCCAAGCAGCAGCCATTCGCAGTCGTGCAGTTGCGTGGCCAGCGCGGCGTAGCGCGCGTCGCGGGCAGCCGCCTCAAGACCGGTGCCGTTGCCCGTGTCGACCTGCACGCGAAGCACCTCACACGGCAACGCCAGCGCGGCGCAGAAGCGTTCGCAGTGCTCGGCCCATGCGGTGCTGTTGGCATTCAGGCCGTGATCGACATGCAATGCGCGCAAGCCGCGCGCGCGCGCCTCGGGCAGTTGTGCCAGCGCATGCAGCAGCGCGCTGGAATCCGGGCCGCCGCTGAACGCGACACACAGCGGCACCGATGGTGTGGCCGCCAACGCGGCGAGCAGATGCTGGTGCAGCGGCTCGCTCACTTCGAATCGCTCATTTCTTTTGGGCGCGGGGCTGCACGTAGATGTGCTTGCCGTTGCCGATCTGGCGTTCTTCGGTATCGAACAGACCGATGCCCCGGATCAGTCCGCTGAGCTTGGCATAGCCGTAGTTGCGTGAGTCGAAGTCGGGCGACTGCTTGTTGATGATGCTGCCGATCGCGCCCAGTCCGGCCCAACCGGTGTCGTCGGAAGCAGCCTCGATCGCGCCGCGCAGCAGGTTCATCAGGTGCGTGTCGCCGCGCAGTTCCTTGGCCGAGCGCTGCTTTGGCGCGGTCTCGGTTTCGGTTGCGGTGGTGCCGGCGAGCACTTCGGTGTAGATGAACTTGTCGCAGGCGGTGCGGAACGGCTCGGGTGTCTTCTTCTCGCCGAAGCCGTAGACAATGCGACCGGACTCGCGGATGCGCGAGGCGAGTCGGGTGAAATCGCTGTCGCTGGAAACGATGCAGAAACCGTCGAAGCGTTCGGCGTAGAGCAGGTCCATCGCATCGATGATCATCGCCGAGTCGGTGGCGTTCTTGCCGACGGTGTAGCGGAACTGCTGGATCGGCTGGATCGAGTGGCGCAGCAACACTTCCTTCCAGCCGTTGAGGTCGGGCTTGGTCCAGTCGCCGTAGATACGTTTGACGTGCGCGGTGCCGTACTTGGCGATCTCCGCGAGCAGGCCCTCGACGATCGCCGGGCGCGCGTTGTCGGCGTCGATCAACACGGCGAGTTTGGTGGTGTCGTGGGCCATAGCGAGCTCCGGTTGCAAGGGCTGGCATGAATGGTAGCGCCTTGCCGGCTTTGCCGATGCACGCTCGCGAATAACAGATTCGTGTCTACCAAAGCGAAGCCCCGGCTCGAGGCCGGGGCTTGTCGCTGGATCGCTGGGCTTCAGTGAATGTCGAAGCCGAAAGGCGGCGTGAGGCCGGTAAAGTCGCCAATCGCCTTGGCGTCGTAGGGTCCGTTGAGCTGGTTGAAACCAGCGCCTGGCGCGTTGAGCGCACCCTGCTGGAACACGATCTTGCCGTTCGGCGTGACCTCGATCACGCGCTGGTTGAATTGATCGCTGATCAGCGTATCGCCATTGCGCAACCGTAATGCCCGCGTTGGCAGCGGTGCGGTGATGCTGCCGGGATCGGTATTGGTCAGGTACTGCCAGACGACGTTGTCGTTACCGTCGACTTCGACGATGCGGTTGTTATTGGAATCGCTGATCAACGTATCGCCGTTGTCCAGCCGACTGGCGAAGGCAGCGCCGTTCACGGTTCCCATGGCGGTGAATTGTTTGACGATCTGCAGGTCGGGCCCGACTTCAATGACCCGGTTGTTGCTTTCATCTGCGATCAGGATATGGCCATTTTTCAGCACTTCCGCGCTGTTCGGGTTGCTGAGCTGGTTCGGGCCGTTGCCGGCTACGCCGGTCGTACCGTATTGCCAGACGATCTTGTGTCCCAGATCGACCAGGATGACACGCTGATTGCCCTGGTCGGTGATCAGTACATGTGCACCCGGATGATGCGGAAAACTGGTGAGGAACAAGGAGTGCACAGGAGCACTGAGCTCGTTCGGGCCCGAGCCCGTGACACCTGCGTTGCCGTACTGCCATACGATGTCGCCAGTACCGTCGACGATCAGTACACGGTTATCGGGACAACCATTGACCGGATCAGCGCAGCCGGGAAGCGCCGGATCGCTGGGGGGTATGCCGGTACCCGCGATCAGCGTGAAAGCGCCGAAGCGCTCGGCATCGTTCACACCCACGATGCTTCTTGGGCCTGGTAGATCGGAGCCATTGCCGAAATGCCACAGCACACGATGGGTATCGCGATCGATTTCGATTACGCGATTGTTGAATTGATCGGCAATGAGGATAGTGCCGTGCCCTTCCTCGTGAGCGAACGCAGCGGGGGAGAAGGAAATGCCGCCGATCGCCGTGGTAATGGCAAGCGCAATCAGCATGCGCTTCGGCATCGTCGTTCGTGGCGAAAAACGCGTCATGGGGGAGCCCTCCACTCGGGTCAAACCGCGACAAGCAGGCCCAAAGGCTCCCCCTGGCGATCCCGTGCGATGGCATGCTCGACAGCACATGCCTGACTGGAATCTTTCGCGCGCTCGCTATGGCCCTTGGGGGTTACCGTTGTCAGACAACGGCATTCCTTACCTCTAGGCCCGACGCTGTAAGTGGCAGTGTGTTTCGCGTTAAAACCGTGCTATCGAATCGATCTGATGTCCAAGATTCACTCCGGGTGCACTCGTACCAGACTTCAGGCGGGACGGCACTTGTGATCGGGACCGTGTGTCCCGGAGGCCGCCTCGGGTTTATTCCTGATACGCGCCGTAGCTGCGCAAGCGCTTGTAGCGTTGTTCGAGCAGATCGGGCAGCGGCATGGCTTCCAGCTCGTCGAGCTGGTTCAGCAACACGGCCTTCAGGCGCACTGCCATCGAGCGCGGATTGCGGTGCGCGCCGCCGAGCGGTTCACGCACCATCTTGTCGATCAGGCCGAGCTCCAGCAGACGGGGCGCGGTCATGCCCAATGCCTCGGCGGCATCTTTCACTTTGTCTGGGCTCTTCCACAGGATCGAGGCACAGCCTTCCGGCGAGATCACCGAATAGGTCGAGTACTGCAGCATCAGGGTGCGGTCGCCGACGCCGATTGCCAGCGCGCCGCCGGAGCCGCCTTCGCCGATCACGGTGCAGATGATCGGCACTTTCAGTTCGGCCATTTCCATCAGGTTGCGCGCGATCGCCTCGCTCTGGCCGCGCT
>DASZCB010000479.1:0-7270 GCA_035943575.1 Rhodanobacter sp.
ATGAAGCTTTGGGTCATTGTCGCGTGTCTGCTGGTTGCATGCGGTGGCGCGTATGCGAAGACGGTGGTCTGGCAACCCGCTGCCGGGCATGCACAGATACCGCTTTGGCCCGGGACGCCGCCTGATGATAAGCCCATGCCAGGGGCTGAATACACGTGGTCAGACCCGAAAGCGCTGATCGGCGGTAAGTCCGTGGTCGGCGTAAAAAACGTGTCGCGACCCACGATGACGGTGTATGCCCCACAGGAGAAGAACACGGGAGCCGCGGTCGTCGTGTTTCCGGGCGGCGGTTTCGAGTTACTGGCCATGGACCTCGAGGGCACCGACGTCTGTGACTGGCTGACGTCCAGGGGCATCACTTGTGTCTTGTTGAAGTATCGCGTTCCGAGTGTGCCTTATGTCTGGCAATGCAATTGCCGTCCACACAATCGGGCGATATCGGTGCCGGCATTGGAGGATGCCCAAAGAACGTTGAGGCTGGTGCGCTATCACGCCGCGGAATGGCACATCGATCCACACAAGGTGGGAGTGCTCGGGTTTTCAGCGGGTGGGTATTTGGTGGCGGAGATCAGCACGAATTTTGCGCGGCGCCTGTATCCACCCGTAGACGCTGCCGACAAGGAAAGTGCCCGCCCGGATTTCGCCATGCCTATCTATCCGGGGCATCTTGCGACCGATGATGGCAAGTTGAACCCCAATGTTCCGGTCTCCCGCGAAACGCCGCCGACGTTCCTGTTGCAGGCAGAAGACGACGACGTGGACGGCGTGAACCAGTCGCTGGTCTACTACGCCGCCCTGAAGAACGCCGGCGTGCCGGTGGAAATGCACCTGTATGCACACGGCGGGCATGCGTTCGGGCTGAGGCCAACGTCAAATCCGATCACGCGCTGGCCAGCCTTGGCCGAGACATGGATGAGCACCATTGGGATGATTCCCGCCGCAGGCCGATAGACAGGCAAGCCTGGCTCAGAGCGCGCTTAGGAGCATCTTCTGCTGGCTTGAAGCTGAAATCCCGGTACTCGACGTGGCGTGCTCGACACCCTCAAGCCACCGACTGCAACCGCGCCAACTTCACATCCGCTCGCCCTCGGCCATCAAACGAAGAAGCCCGGCGCCATCAACGCGCCGGGCTTCTGTGACCATCGCAGACGCCGCGAATCAATCGCGCGACTTGGCCACCACGCTGCCATCGTCCGGATCGACCAGCAGATCGACGGTGTCGTCATGCGCCGTCTTGGCTTCAGCGGCCCACAGGCCGTCGTCGAACTTCACGTCTTTGATGTTCTGGTAGCCGGCGGTAGCGAGCTTGGCACTGATCTCGTTCTTGTTGAGTTTGGACGGTGCATCGGCCGCATACACTTTGCCGTTGACCGGCCCGACCGCGAGTTCGACCCATTTCTTGTTGCCGCCGCGGGCCTTGCTGCGCCACACACCGTCCTTGAATTTCAGGCCCTTCACTTCCTTGTAGCCGGCGTTGGCGATCGCGGTTTTGACAGCATCCTCGGTCGACCCGTCAGCGGGCGGCTGGGCCGGCCACAACGTGGTCACTGTAGTAGTAGTGGTATTGGTCGTCGACTGGGCGGTGGCAGGCATGTCCTGCGCGAAGGCAGCGCCGCAAACCGACAATCCAATCAACAGGGGAAGCATGCGCTTGATCATGGGGTACTCCTTGGGGGTTGAAACGAATCGGTGACGCCAGCTTGTGCATGCGTCGTTCCGAAGTGCGAGTCTGCTGATGACACTCAGCGCCGACTCATGCAGTCAGCATGGGATCACTACCTTCAGGACGACGGCGTGAAAGTGCGCGTGACTGTCGGGTGAAAGAAGGGGAGGGTTCATGTATGTCGACACAGCGTTCAGCCTGAGCCCTCGACCGAAACCCAGGTCAAAGTGCACGTTGGCTAGCAGGTCTTGCCGAGTGCAAATCGTGTGCACTCGCTCCCGCCGACATTGCCCCAGTAACATGGCAGTTCCGCAACTGCCGCGCCACGTACCGACATGTGTCCAACTATCTGCACCCGCCTGTTCGCTGCCGCACTTTGCCTGGTCGTCTCGCTGCCGTCGGCAGCCAGCGAGCAGCACACCCCGACCATCGGCGAGCAACGCGAAGCGGTGCTGTTCTGGCCGCAGGCGCAGCGCGAGGCGCAGTTCCGGCAGATGGGCAAGCTTTTCCCCAGTGACCTCGCCGCGCATGGCACGCATGTTCACCAGCTACCACAGGGCCAGCCGCTGGCGCTGGACGGGCAGGGTAGTTCTGGGTTGTTAGCCAGCTACATGGACGAGCACCATCTCGCCGGCGTGATGGTGTTGCAGCACGGTCGCGTCCGCCTGCAGCGTTATGCGCTGGGCTTCGGGCCGGAGCAGCGCTGGGAGTCGTTCTCGGTGGCCAAGTCGGTCACCTCCACTTTGCTTGGGATCGCGCTGCAGCGGGGTGACATCCACAGCATGGATGACACGCTGGGCACCTACATCCCGGAGTTGCGCGACAGCGCCTACGCCGCCGTCACGGTGCAGCAGTTGCTGACGATGACCTCCGGCGTGCATTGGAACGAGGACTACGCCGACGCCAAGTCGGATGTGGCGCAGATGTATCTCCATGCCTGCGTCGACGGCCAGGCGCATGTGCTGTCGTACCTGCGCAAACAGCCACGGCAATGGCCCGCCGGCACGCACTGGAACTACAACACTGCGGAAACCGACCTGCTCGGCATTCTGGTGCAGCGTGCTACGCATCGTTCGCTGGCGGCGTATCTCTCGCAGACGATCTGGAAGCCGTACGGCATGGCCGCCGATGCGTACTGGATCAAGGACGAATGCGATGGCAAAGACACCGGCGGCAGCGGCCTGTCGGCTACGTTGGGTGACTACGCACGGCTGGGGCAATTCATGCTCGACGGCGGTCGCATCGCCGGCAAGCCGGTGGTCGCCGCGGCGTGGCTGCAGGGTGCGGTACGCCGACAGGCAAGTGTCGATGCGCCGGACCGTGGCTACGGCTATCTGTGGTGGACGGACACCGACGGCAGCTATGCCGCCATCGGCATCTTCGGCCAGATGGTCTACGTCGATCCCTCGCGCCAGCTGGTGATCGCCCAGGTGGGCGCGTGGCCGCATGCAACGTCCGACGAACTGGTCGCCGCGCGGCGCGAGTTCGTTGCTGCGGTCAAGCGAGCGGTGGACGCGGAGCGGTCGACGCACTGAATCGCGTTAAATGACTTTCGACCGATGGTGCGCGCTGGCGGGTCCGCTATCTTGCGTGGAGTCCAGTCCAGGAGCAGCAACGTGCCCAAACGCAGTTGGTCGATCGCCTTCGTGGTCGCTCTCGGAGCGGTCGGTGTGTCCCACGCGACGGTGCCCGCGCCGGCATGGGTGATTCCGCTGACGTCCTATCTGGGTGCCGTGCCATCCATGCAGGTGCAAGTGGGTGGCAACTCGGCCACCGTGTTGCTCGATACCGCTGGCGGCCTGACAGTGCTCACGCCGGGTGGTGCGGACAAGGCCAAATGCGAACCGTGGGGGCGGCTATCGGGCATGCGGATGCGGGGGGATCGCCTCGACCTGCCGCGCTGCGATGGCGTGAAGCTGAAGGTGGCTGATCACTGGATAACGATCCCTGAAGCGGGCGTCTGGGATTTCTCCAAGTTGCTGCCCAAGGATGCGCCGCCGCTGGATGGATCGGTGGCGCTGGATGCCTTTGCGGGGCAGGTGGTCACGCTCGATCTATCGGGCGGCCGCCTTATCGTCGAGACGCCCGCCAGTGCGAAAGCACGCACCGCGCATGCGGTCGAGTTGCCGATGCGCCTGGCGCGGGAGGTGGGCGGCGCGTCGCTCACCCCGCTGGTGGCGATACCCACCGCAAAGGGCACGCTCTGGTTCGAGCTCGATTGCGGCAGCGATGGCGCCTTGATCATCAACCGTGCCGTTGCCGCAGCTCTCGGGCTGAATCCTGCAGCGACGCACAGCCAGCCCGTGAATCTCGCGCTCGCCCCGCACGTTCAGTTGCAGGGAAGTGCACAGGTGCAAGACCTCGTCGTCGATGGAAACATCGGCGCGCCGATCCTGCGCGAATGGGTCATCACCATGGACCTTGCGCACGAACGGCTCTGGCTTTCCCCGGCCAAGTCCGGGGCCAAGCGCTAGTTAATCAAAGGGCAGGTCATTGACTCGAACCAGTTACCTTCGATAGCGGGATCAGGTTCACTTATCGTTGCGAGAAAGTGGCCCTGAGGTTTCGTCACTGCCTATGACAGTTGCTTGAGCAACGCGTGTGCGGTCGCTTCCGACGACCCCGGGTTCTGTCCGGTGATCAGCAGACCGTCGACCGCCACGTGCGACTGCCAATCGGCACCGCTGGAGTAGATGCCGCCGTTCGCCTTGAGCATGTCCTCGACCAGGAAGGGAACAACCTTGGTCAGGCCAACCGCTTCCTCCTCGGTGTTGGAGAAGCCGGTGACCGCCTTGCCGTTCACCAGCGGCTTGCCATCGGGGCCTTTGACATGGCGCAGCACGCCGGGGGCATGACATACCAGAGCCACCGGCTTGCCGGATGCCACGGTCTTCTCGATCAACGCGATCGACGTGCGGTCCTCCGCGAGATCCCAAAGCGGACCATGCCCACCCGGATAGAACACCGCATCAAAATCGGCGACATCGATGTCGACGAGCTTCCTGGTCGTGGCCAGCGCGGCAACCGCGGAGGCATCAGCCTCGAATCGGCGGGTCGTATTCGTCTGGAACGCCGGCTCGTTGCTCTTCGGATCCAGCGGTGGCTGGCCGCCATGAGGCGAGGCCAGCGTCACCTGGGCGCCAGCATCCACGAAGGCGTAATAAGGAGCAGCCAGCTCCTCCAGCCAGAAGCCGGTTTTTTCGCCGGTGTGGCCAAGCTGGTCGTGCGAGGTGAGGACGAGGAGAATTTTCATGGGATGAACCTCCGAATACAGCGATGAATGAAGTGCGCCAACAGGAATGTCGCGCGTGGAAAAGTCATGCTTGCCGGAATCAGGGTGCGCTTATTCGACCGTGGTCTCTCAGGCCACGAACTGCAACCGCGCCAGCTCCGCATACAAGCCACCCTCGGCCAGCAAACTCTCATGCGTGCCCTGTGCCACGATGCGTCCGCCATCCATCACCACGATGCGATCGGCGCGCTGCACGGTGGCGAGGCGATGGGCGATGACCAAGGTGGTACGGCCTTTTTCCAGTCGCTCCAGCGCCTGCTGGATCGCCGCTTCGGACTGCGCATCGAGTGACGAGGTGGCTTCATCCAACAGCAGCAGCGGTGCATCGCGCAGGATCGCGCGGGCGATCGCAATGCGCTGGCGCTGGCCGCCGGACAGGCGCACGCCGCGTTCGCCCAGTTCAGCGTCGTAGCCGTCGCCCAGCGCGCTGATGAAGTCGTGTGCTTCAGCGGCGCGTGCGGCTTCGCGTACCTCCTCGTCGCTGGCGTCCTGTCGACCGAAGCGGATGTTGTCTGCCGCGCTGCCGGCGAAGATCACGGTTTCCTGTGGCACCAGCGCAATCGCACCGCGCAGGTCGGCCAGGGTTACGGCACGCAGGTCGATGCCATCGATGTTGATGCGACCGCTCTGCGGGTCGTAGAAGCGCAGCAGCATCGCGAACACGGTGCTCTTGCCCGCACCGGAAGGGCCGACCAGGGCAACGGTTTCGCCAGGCCGGATGTCCAGCGTGAAATCGTGCAGCGCCGCAGTATCGGGGCGCGTCGGATAATGGAAGGTCACGCCATCGAAACGCAGCGCGCCGTGCATCGGGCGTGGCAGGGCGATCGGCTGGGCCGGATCGGTGATCTCGGCGCGCTCGGCCAGCAGCTCGCCGATGCGCTCCATCGCGCCGGCCGCACGCAATACGTCGCCCCACACTTCGGACAATCCCGCCACCGAGCCGGCGGCGAATACGGCGTACAGCACGAACTGGCCCAGCACGCCGGCATCCAGCGTGCCGGCGAGCACATGACGGGCGCCGGCCCACAGCACCAGGGTGATCGCGCCGAAAACCAGCACGATCACTGCCATCGTCAGCAACGAACGCATGCCGATGCGCCGGCGCGCAGTGGCCAGCGCGCGCATGATCGCACTGCCGTAGCGGGTACTCTCGATGTCCTCGCGGGCATACGCCTTCACTGCGGTAGAGGCGTTGAGCGTTTCGTTGGCGATCGCTGCAGCGTCGGCCAAGCGGTCCTGGCTGGCGCGTGAGAGCTTCTGTACGCGACGGCCGAACACCAGGATCGGCAGCATCACGGCGGGAATCACCAGTGCGGTGAGGCCGGCCAGTGACGGTGCTGTCCACACCATCGCCACTGCTGCGCCGATCAGCATCACCGCACTGCGCAGTGCCACCGAGACGCCGGAGCCGATCAGCGCCTGCACCACTTCGGTATCGGCGCTGAGGCGCGACAGCAATTCGCCGACGCGGCTGCGTTCGAAGAAGCCGACGTCCAGACGGATCACCTGCGAATAAAGTGTCTGGCGCAAGGAGGCAAGTGCTCGCTCGCTCAGCAGAGTGATGCAGAAGTAGCGTGCGGCAGTAGCGAAGGCGAGCACCAGCGCCACGCCGAACAGCGCGATGAAGGTCTGGTTGATTACCGCCTGGCTGGAGTGGCCGAAGCCCTGGTCAATGATGTGGCGAAACGCCATCGGCAGCACCAGCGAGGCGCCGGACGACAGGCCCAGAAACAGCAGCCAGCCAACCGCCAGTGCGCGATGCGGCTTCAGGAAAGGCCAGAGTTCACGCAACGCGCCGATACGGCGGATGGGGCGGGAGGTGTCGAGGGTGGTGTCGCTCATGAGCTCTCGCAGAACGGATCGGAGATGACACAGGCCCGTGCGCGGGCAATGTCATTCAAGGTGGGGCGTGCTGCGGCCGATTCAATCCTTGCGGCAGGCCAGCGGGCTCAATCCAGACGCTTGGCGACACTGCGTCCGCGACTGATGTCGCTGACGCGCAGTTGGGCTTCGGCAACGTGGCTGTCCGGCAGGCGCAGTTGCAGTTCCACACCGTTGGCGCCGAACGTTTCGCTTTCGACCTCGGCTTGCAATTCCTTCAGCCGTGCCTTGAGCAGGGCGAGTTCGGCGAAATCGCAATGCACACCGAGCCGCGCCATCGCCACGATCGGCACGCGTTCGGCGCGACGCAGGCATTCGGCCGCGGTACCGCCGTAGGCACGCATCAAGCCACCGGCGCCGAGCTTGATGCCGCCGTACCAGCGCGTCACCACCACCACGACGCGATCCATGTCCTGCCCCTCGATCGCCTGCAG
>DASZCB010000480.1:0-3159 GCA_035943575.1 Rhodanobacter sp.
GCCGTCGAACGGGGCACGCTTGAGCCACTCGATCGCCTCCTCGCGCGACTTCACCTGCCACAGCCAGAAGCCGGCGATCAGCTCCTTCGTTTCGGCGAACGGGCCGTCGGTCACCGTGCGTTGACGCCCGGAAAATTTCACCCGTACGCCCTTCGCGCTGGAATGCAGGCCCTCGCCTGCCAGCATGACGCCAGCCTTCACCAGCTCCTCGTTGAACTTGCCCATCTCGGCCAGCACCCGCTCGCTCGGCATCACGCCGGCTTCGGTATCCTCGTTCGCCTTGACTATCACCATGAATCGCATTGTCGTCTCTCCCGTGTCATGTCGGTGTGGAGCCAGGCATGCAAACCCTTGGCTCTTGTCCAGATGACGAACGGGGCATGGCCTGATCGACATGCCGTTCGTCAATTTCCGGAAATATTCTCGGATCATGCGACGACGATTGCATAGGCTGCGTCATGGCAGGTTCGCCATATCCTGCAGCGACAATCGCCGCGCACTCGGAGACAATCACCGCATGAGCGCATTCGAGTACCGTCATTCGTGATCGCATCGCCGCTGCCATCCCGCATTGCCCCGATCGAGCCCGGCCTGATGGTGCTTCACGGCAACCGGCTGGAGGACCTGCGCGACCTGCTCACCGCGTGGCTGGCCCGCGCGCCACTACAGCCGCTGGAAAACGAGTTGATGCTGGTGCAGAGCAACGGCATTGCGCAGTGGCTGAAACTGGCGCTGGCTCGCGCACCCGCCAGTGGCGGGCTGGGCATCAGCGCGGCGATCGAGGTGCAGCTGCCGGGACGTTTTCTGTGGACGGCTTATCGCGCCGTACTCGGCCGCGACGCAGTGCCGGCAACCTCGCCGTTCGACAAGTCGCGGCTTGCCTGGCGACTGCTGCGGCTGATTCCACACCATCTGCATGACGATGGTTTCGCGCCGCTGCGCGACTTCCTCGGTGACGATCCGGACTGGCAGAAGCGCCATCAACTCGCCGCCCGCGTCGCCGACCTGTTCGACCAATACCAGGTCTATCGCGCCGACTGGCTGGACGACTGGGAGCACGGTCGCGACGACCTGCACGACGCCCTGCGTGATCGCCGTACGCCGCTGGCGGCCGATCAGCGCTGGCAGTCGCAGCTGTGGCGCCTGCTGCTGGACGATGTCGGCGCCGCCCAGCGTCACGGACACCGCGCCGCCGTGCATAAAGCGTTCGTCGAACGCGTGCAGTCGCTCGCAACGCGACCGGCCGCGCTGCCGCGACGCATCGTGGTGTTCGGCATGTCCTCGCTGCCGCAGCAGACGCTGGAAGCGCTCACCGCGCTGGCGCGGTTCTGCCAGGTGCTGCTGGTGGTGGCTAACCCGTGCCGGCACTACTGGGCCGACATCATCGAGGAGCGCGAACTGCTCAAGGCCAGCCAGCGCCGGCAGGCCGACAAGCCTGGCGTGTCCGCGCAACCGCGTTACGAGGATCTGCACCTGCATGCCCATCCGCTGCTTGCAGCGTGGGGCAAGCAGGGCCGCGACTACATCCGCCTGCTGGACGCCTGCGATCAGCCGGATCGCTATCGCCGGCAATTCGCCGCCATCGATCGCGGCATCGACCTGTTCCAGGACGTGGACGGTGACGGCCTGCTGCAGCAGGTACAGCAGGCGATTCTCGACCTCGAACCGCTGCCGACCGACCCGGCGCAAACCAAGTCGTGGCATGAAGGTGACGCCTCGCTGCGCTTCCACGTCGCGCACAATCCGCAGCGCGAGGTGGAGATCCTGCACGACCAGCTGCTGGCGATGTTCGAGCGCGCCGCGCATGAGGGCAAGCCGCTGGCACCGCGCGACGTGATCGTGATGGTGCCGGACATCCAGACCTACGCGCCGCATGTGCAGGCGGTGTTCGGACGGTTGCCCGCCAATGATCCCCGCCATCTGCCGTATAGCGTCGCCGATCAATCCGCGCGCGGCAGCGTGCCGCTGATCGTGGCACTGGAGCACCTGCTGGCGCTGCCCGAATCGCGATTCACGGTCAGCGAGATACTCGACCTTCTCGACGTGCCTGCGCTGCGCACGCGCTTCGGCTTCGACGAAGCCGGCCTGCCCACGCTGCGCCGCTGGATCGAAGGTGCCGGCATTCGCTGGGGGCTGGATGGAGCACAGAAACGCAGCCTGCAACTGCCCGCGCTGGAACAGAACAGCTGGCGCTTCGGCCTGCGTCGAATGCTGCTCGGCTACGCCGTCGGCGACGGCGACTCGCTGGACGGCATCGCGCCCTACGCTGAAATCGGTGGCCTCGACGCCGCCCTGCTCGGCCCGTTGAGCCTGCTGCTGGATCGGCTGGAATGCCATTGGCAACGCCTCCGCACACCTGCCACGCCGACCGAGTGGTCCGCGCGCCTGTATGCGCTGCTGACGGATTTCTTCGACCGCGACGACGAGCAGGACGCGCTGCGCCTGAGTCGCCTCGACGACGCACTGGACGACTGGCAGCAGGCCTGCAACGAAGCCGGCTTTGCCGACGCGATTCCGCTCACCATCGTGCGCGAACACTGGCTGCAGGCGATCGACGAAAGCCGGCTGTCGCAGCGCTTCATGGGCGGTGCGGTGAGCTTCGGCACCTTGATGCCGATGCGCGCGATTCCGTTCCGCGTGGTCTGTCTGCTCGGCATGGACGACGGCGCCTACCCGCGCCAGCAGACGCCGATCGATTTCGACCTGATGGCTCAGCCCGGCCACAGTCGCCCCGGCGACCGCTCGCGTCGCGAGGACGATCGCTATCTCTTTCTCGAAGCGCTGCTGTCCGCCCGCGACGCGCTGCATGTGAGCTGGGTTGGCCGCAGCGCGCGCGACAACAGCGTGCTGCCACCGTCGGTGCTGGTCGGCCAGTTGCGCGATTACCTCGCCGCCGGCTGGCATCGCGCCGGCGATGCGCCAGATGACGGGATGGCAGGCGCGAACCTGCTCGCCGCACTCACCACGACCTACCCGCTGCAACCGTTCAGCCGCCGCTATTTCAGCGCGGATGGCGACCCGCACTTATTCACCTATGCTCGCGAATGGCAGCAGGTGCATCGCATTGCATCCACGTCATCAACGATGGCTGCGCTCGCGCCGTGGCAGCCCGACACCGCGCTGGGCATCGGTCAGTTGCAACGCTTTCTCAGCAAGCCG
>DASZCB010000481.1:0-2469 GCA_035943575.1 Rhodanobacter sp.
GGCGAGGATGCCGTGCAATACCCGCAACTCGCGCTCATCCGGCTGCGCGCGCTGGAACAGCTTGCGCAGGCGCAGCATGATCGTGGTGGGCTCGCGGCCCTTGTGGAACTCGATCTCGTCCAGCGTCTGCGCCAGATGCACGTAGAACTGCTCCATCCGCGCCGCATCGGCCGGCGGTTCGTCATGCACTGGCGGCAGTGACGTCGGCGCGTCGCCGAGCATCGCCACACGCAGCTCGTACGCCATCACCTGCACCGCCTGCGACAGGTTGAGCGAACTGAAATCGTCCACGCTGGGAATCCGCACCATCGCGTGGCAACGCGCCAGCTCCTCGTTCTCCAGCCCGGTACGCTCGTTGCCGAACACTAGCGCCACCTGCTCGCCGCGGGCCGCAGCGGCCAATGCCTGTTGCGCCGCCTCGCGCGGCGAAATCTCCGGCAGGTTCACCCCGCGCCGGCGCGCTGACAGGCCCAGCGCCAGGCTGCTGCCGGCCAGGCTGTCGACCAGGTCTGCATGGATGCCGGCCTTGGCCAACACCTCGTCCGCGCCAGCCGCCAGCGCGCTGGCCTCCGGGTCGGGAAAGCGGTGTGGCGTCACCAGCTCCAGCCGCCCGAAACCCATCGTGCGGATCGCCCGTGCCGCACTGCCGATATTGCCCGGATGCGAGGTGCGCACCAGCACGTAGCGGATGCGGGCGGCGAGGTCGTGAAGGTCGGTCATGCGATGCATAGTTTGGCGGTAAGTAGCTGACAAGGATAATGGACGCGAGGCGGCTGCGGCCCGGGCCGAGCCCGCCTCTGCTAGAATCGCCGGCCGCAACCCCGCTCTCTTCCAAAGTCGAAACCATGGCCAGACCACACGTCACGATCGCGGCGCGCGCCGCGCGCTCTGCAGGCAACGTGATCCTGCGCTACATGAACCGCATCGACGGCCTCAACATCGTCGAGAAGCAGCAGCTGGACTTCGTCTCCGAAGTCGACAAGCTGGCCGAAGCGGAAATCATCAAGGAACTGCGCCGCGCCTATCCCGATCACGCGATCCTCGCCGAGGAAAGCGGCGCGACCGGCAAGGGCCCGCTGACCTGGGTGATCGACCCGCTCGACGGCACCCACAACTATCTGCGCGGCATCCCGCACTTCAGCGTGTCCATCGCACTACTGGAAAAGGGCGTGCCGATTCACGCGGTGGTGTTCGACCCGCTGCGCGACGAGCTGTACACCGCCAGCAAGGGTGACGGCGCCTATATCAACGATCGCCGCATGCGCGTGTCCAAGCGCGAGAATCTCGGTGGCGCAATGATCGCCACCGGCTTTCCGTTCCGTCAGCGCGAGCATCTGGTACCACAGCTCGACATGACTCGCGCGATCCTCGGCCAGGCCGAAGACATCCGCCGCTCCGGCTCCGCCGCGCTCGATCTGGCCTACGTCGCCGCCGGCCGCTACGACGGCTACTTCGAGATCGGCCTGAAGCCGTGGGACATGGCCGCCGGCGTACTGCTGGTGCACGAAGCCGGCGGCCGCTACTGCGACTTCGCTGGCCGCGACGGCATCCCCGCCAGCGGCAACATCATCGCCGGCAACCTCAACGTGGCGAAGGCAATGGTCGACGCAATCGGCCAGCAGGCGACGCCGGAATTGCTCAAGGCCTGAGCTCCTGTTTCTCGCGATGAAGAAAAAGGCGCCCGTGGCGCCTTTTTTCTTGGCTTGAGCGAAAGCCACACCAACTCACTCCGTCCCCTTGATGGAATGACGGAGGGTCTAAAGCTGCTTTTGTGTAGTAAGTTGGCAGCAAAAATCAACTATCGACAATGACCAAAGGATAAGGGGGGATCAATGTTCGATACCAAGCATGGACTGCGGCCGTGTGCCGTAGCGTTTGCCGTGGCACTGGCGCTCGGACTGTCGGGCTGTGGCGGTGGAGGTGGCGCAAACGTCAGACCGTCGACACCACCACCATCGACAGGCACTGGCGATTTTGCTGGGGGCGATATCAATGTCAGTCCTGGCGCTACCACCGTCTGGCCCAACAACATCACCGGTTCGATCGACCTGATTAAAGGTGGTGCCGGCACGCTGGTGCTGGCTGGTACCGATAGCTATACCGGCGGCACCACGATCAACGACGGCACGTTGCAGATCGGCAACGGCGGCATCACCGGTTCGATTACCGGTAACGTCGTAGACAATGCATTACTGGTGTTCGACCGCAGCGACAACGTGACCTTCAACGGCATCGTCAGCGGCAATGGTTCGTTGACACAGGCCGGCACAGGTACGTTGACCTTGACGGGCGCCAGCACCTACACCGGAGGCACCACGATCAGCAGCGGTACGTTGCAGCTTGGCAGCGGTGGCACGACCGGTTCGATCACCGGTAACGTGACGAACAACGGATCTCTGGCGTTCGACCACAGCGACGACGTGACCTTCAACGGCATCGTCAGCGGCAGTGGTTCGCTGAAGCAGGCCG
>DASZCB010000482.1:0-1772 GCA_035943575.1 Rhodanobacter sp.
GGGGTGCGGCTGATGTCCTCCAGCGCCAGCGAGGGCGGCGCGCAGATCCAGGTCATCTTCAACTCGGATCGCAGCGCCGACAAGGCTGCACGCGACGTGCAGGCGGCGATCAACGCGTCCGCGGTCGACCTGCCGACGGTAGGCGACGGAGGCATGCCGTCGCCACCGCAGTATTTCAAGTTCGACACCTCGCAGATCCCGGTGCTGCTGGTCTCGTTGACCTCCACCAGCCTGCCACCCGATCAGCTGTACGACCTCACCGACACGCTGCTGAAGCCGGCGGTGGCGCAGATCCCCGGCGTGGCGCAGGTGCAGGTGGGGGGCGGCACGCCGCATGCGGTACGCATCGTGCTGAACACTGACGCGCTGGTGGGCATGGGCATCACCGCCAATGATGTGGCGAATGCGCTGCGCGCGGCCAATGTCACCTCGCCGCAGGGCACGCTCAGCAACGGCATCACGCGCATGACGGTGAGCGCGAACGACGTGCTGCATGCCGCACCGGACTTTGCCGCGCTGGTGATCGCCAGCCACAACGGCGTGCCGGTGCGGCTGGCCGACGTGGCGACGATCAGCGGCGGTCAGGAAGACAAGTATGCCGCGGCGTGGTTCAACGGCCAGCGCGCGGTGGTGATGCAGATCAACAAGCGACCGGAGGCCAACGCGGTGGCCACGGTGTTGGCGATCCGTGCGCGCCTGCCTGAGCTGCGCGGACTGCTGCCGGCTGACGCGACGATCACGCCGATCTTCGATTTCACCCCGACCACCCTGTCGGCGCTGCACGAAGTAGAGGTGGCGCTGCTGATGGGCATCGTGATGGTGGCGCTGGTGATGTTGGTGTTCCTGCGCCGGCTGCGGCCCACCGTGATCGCGATGTTCAGCGTACCGCTGTCGCTGGCCGGCGCGTTCGTGCTGATGTGGATGCTTGGCTTCACTCTCAACATTTTCTCGCTGGTGGCGCTGGTGCTGTGCGTGGGCTTCGTGGTGGACGACGCGATCGTGGTGATCGAGAACATCGTGCGGCACATGGAGCGCGGCGAGCCGCCACTGCAGGCCGCGCTGACCGGCGTGCGCGAGATCGGCTTCACGGTGATCTCGATCACGCTCTCCCTCATCGCCGTGTTCGGGCCAATGGTGTTCGGCAACAACATGTTCACCATGTTGCTGCGCGAGTTCTCGGTGACCCTGATCGCCACCATCGTGATCTCCGCACTGGTCTCGTTGACGCTGACTCCGGCTCTGTGCGGCAGCTGGCTGGTGCACGAGCTGGCGGGCACGCACACGCCAGGGCGGCTGGAGCGCCTGGCCGAGCGTTTCGACAGCGGCCTGCTCGGCATCTACGAGCGCGCGCTGGACTGGGCGATGCACCATCGCCAGGTCATGCGCTGGCAGCCGCTGATCCTGCTGGCGCTCACCATCGGCCTGGCTGTCGTAGTGGTGATGACTGCGGGCGGCGGCCTGATGCCGAAGGAGGACACCGGCCTGCTGCAGGTGAGCATCACCGCCGATGCCAACATCTCGCCTACCCTGCTGGCCCAGCGTACGCAGCAGGTGGCGGCGAAGATCCAGGCCGATCCGGCGGTGCGCGACGTCTCCGCCTTCCTCGGCGGCAACAACGGTGGCGGCGCGGTCGGCAACCAGTCCAGCCTGTTCGTCGACCTGAAGCCACTGGGTGACCAGCCGGGCGATCGTCACGTTGCGGCGCAGGCGGTGGTCGATCGGCTGGACAAGCATTTCAAGAACGTGCCGGACCTGGATGTGTCACTCACGGT
>DASZCB010000483.1:0-1591 GCA_035943575.1 Rhodanobacter sp.
CCTTGCCGGCGCCGGCAATTCCGGCACCGTTTTCGCTTCGCTCTTCGCGCCGCTGCTGGCGGTGGCGCTGGGCTGGCGCAACGTGCTGGGCCTGGCCGCGCTGCCGCTGATCGCCGTTTTTATCATCTTCGCGATCGCGGCAAAGAACAGCCCCAACTGTCCGCCCAAGAAGAACATGGGCGATTATGCGCGCCTGCTGAAGCAGACCGACAGCTGGTGGCTGATGTTCTTCTATGCCGTCAGCTTCGGCGGCTTTGTCGGCCTATCGTCCTTCCTGCCCATCTACTTCCATGATCAGTACAAGCTGTCGCCGGTAACGGCGGGCTATTTCACTGCCGCCTGCGTTTTCGCCGGCTCCTTCGTCCGTCCGATCGGCGGATACCTTGCCGACCGCATCGGCGGCACGCGGACCCTGTCGGTCGTCTACGCCACGGTGGCGGCAATCCTGCTCGCAATCAGCCAGAGCAGCCTGCCTATACTTGCCACGCTGGGCGCCTTCATCATCTGCATGGCGACGCTGGGCATGGGCAATGGCGCAGTGTTCCAGCTAGTACCGCAACGTTTCGGCCGCGATGTCGGCCTGATGACCGGCCTGGTGGGCATGACTGGCGGCATTGGCGGTTTCTACCTCGCCGCCAGCCTTGGTTATGCCAAGCAGTTCACGGGCAGCTACAGCTTCGGCTTCATCATTTTCGCAGGCATGGCCGTGGCGGCCTGGGCCGGCATCACGACGGTGCGGCTGCGCTGGCGGCGCGAGGCATCCACCCTCGCCACCGTGCGCATCTAGGAGACTGACGATGAACATGGCAGCCGATCCCCGCGAACATCTTGTCGTTATCGGCAATGGCATGGCTGGCATGCGGACAGTAGAAGAGCTGCTGAAGCTGGAAAATGGCCATCGCTTCCGTATAACGGTGTTCGGTGCAGAACCGCACGTCAATTACAACCGCATCATGCTGTCCAGCGTCTTGGCTGGCGACAAGTCTGTGGACGACATCGTCATCAACAGTCGCGAATGGTACGACCAGAACGGCATTACCCTTATTACGGGCGATGCCGTTACGCGCATCGATCGCGGCAATTGCACCGTCACCTCTGCCAGCGGCGTCACCATGCGCTATGACCGGCTGCTGATAGCAACCGGCTCCAGGCCGATAGCCCCGCCGATCCCGGGACTGGGCCTGCCGGGCGTCTGCGCCTTTCGCGATATTGCTGATGTCGACAAGATGCTGGCGGCCGCGAAGGAGTACAAGCGCGCGGTGGTGATCGGCGGCGGCCTGCTGGGACTGGAAGCGGCCTGGGGTCTGAAGCAGCGTGGCATGTCGGTGGCGCTGGTGCATCTGATGCCGACCCTGATGGAACGGCAGCTCGACGCTGCGGCCGGCCAGATGCTGCAGCGTGATCTCGACCGGCGCGGCATCGCCTTCTTCACCGACGGCCAGACCGAGGAAATTACCGGCACGGAGCGTGCCGAGGGGGTGCAACTGGCCGACGGCCGACTTGTGCCAGCCGACCTGGTCGTTTTGGCAATCGGCATCCGTCCCAACATCGACCTGGCCAAGGCGGCGCAGCTCGAAGTCAACCGCGGCAT
>DASZCB010000484.1:0-3297 GCA_035943575.1 Rhodanobacter sp.
ATCCTTCAGGAACTGGCCCCACACATGCTCGCCGGTGTTGATACCGCTGATGATCGGGTCGACGATGCACGCGGCGCCGTCGACGATGTCCAGCGGCGGGTGAAAGCGCTCCTCCAATACCTTCTTGGCGGCCAGCTCGGCGGGATCCTCGTCGGTCACCCAGCCGGTGTCGACGCTGTTCATGTGGATGCCGTCGTTGTGGTAATCGGTGGCCGAGGTGCGCGTCATCATGTTGAGCGCGGCCTTGGCCATGTTGGTGTGCGGATGGCGGGTGGTCTTGAAGCTGCGGTAGAACTGGCCTTCCATCGCGGACACGTTGACGATGTGCTTGTCGCGCTCGGGCGTGCGCAGCATCAGCGGCTTCAGCCGCGCGTTGATGATGAACGGCGCGATCGCGTTGACCAGCTGTACTTCCAGCAATTCCACCGACGGCACCTCGGCCATCAACAATCGCCATGAATTGCGCTCGCGCAGGTCGATCTGCTGCAGATCCTGATCGAGCCGACCTTCGGGAAACAGGTGGCTCTGCGCCAGCAATTCTTCCGGCAGCAGCGGCAACTGCGACAGTTCGGCGGCGCGGGTCAGGCCGGGGATGTTCGACTCGCGTCCGGCGAGCGTACTCAGCGATGCGCCGGCTTCCGGCAAGATGTGCGAGCCGCGCAAGCCTTCGTAGTGGCCGACCAGTTTGCGCACGTGCTCCGGCATGTCGTGCAGCGCAGCCGTCTCGCCGTCCATCATGTGCGCATAGAAATCCGGCGGACGGCGCACGGTCTGGCAGGCGTTGTTGATGATGAAATCCAGACGTGGCCGTGTGGCGACCAGTTCCTGACAGAACGCCTCGACGCTGGGTGTATGGCGCAGGTCGAGTCCGTACACCTGCAGTCGATGGCCCCATTCGGCGAAGTCCGGCTCCTCGGCATAGCGCGCTGCCGAGTCGCGCGGAAAGCGCGTGGTGACGATCAGCTCGGCGCCTGCGCGCAACAGTTTCAACCCGGCCTGATAGCCGATTTTCACGCGGCCGCCGGTCAGCAGCGCGACGCGACCGCGCAGATCAACCAGTTCGGTGCGCTTGGCGTAGTTGAACGCAGCGCAGCTCGGGCAGAGCTGGTCGTAGAAGAAATGGATCGACGAATACTTCTGCTTGCACACATAGCAGTGCTTCGGCTCGATCGACTCGCGCGGCTGTGCGGCGTCGACCTCGGGGTTGACGTCGTGCGCCTCGAAGCCCAGCGGCGCAAACACGGTGGGTGTGGTGAAGACCGGCTTGCGGCGCAGCGCGCGGATGCCGGTCTGGTTGAGCACCGTATCCTCCGCCTGGATCTTCGATGCATGCCGCGCCTTCTCGGCCGCCTTCAGCTTGATCCGACGCGCGACCGGGTCAGGGTGATAGGCCTTCGCCACCGCCTGGTGCAGCCGCTGGCGGTCATCTGCCGGTAGCCGATCCAGCAGTTGCCGATCGGCCGCGACCGACTCCAGCAGTGCCGCGGCGGCGCGCAGGCGATCCAGCAGCTCGGTGTCCGCGTCGTCAGGGAGTGGTGTAGTGGGCGGCGTGATCGTCAAAGCATTATCCGTAGGTCGAGTGGGGCGGCACTTCAGGCAGCGAGCCGTGGCCGTGCGTCCGCAACCGCGTATTTTGCCTGTTTTTGGCCGGTTTACGGGGAAATGAGGCCTGACAGCCCGATCGCGTGAGCCAGCCGCAGCCGATCGCTGCCGTTACGAGTGGTATTCACGACTGCCATGGAGTTCGCGTATTGCAAGCTACCGCACACTTTCATGGCATATGGAATGCAAGAGTGGTGACGCAGCTATCCAGGAGGGATGGCTCGAATACTCGGGCGGGACGCGGCGCTAGCAGAGTTGAGCGTCACGGTTGTCCACAACTAGAAGGTCGCTTCGTGAGTTTGCAAGTTGCTTCAGTTTTGAGTGTGCCAGCGGCCGTACCGGCCCTCTCTATTCCTGTTTCGACCCTTGGCATCGATGCCATCCTGGGGAATCTGCCTACCGCGCATCAAGCGCCGCCGATCGGAAGCCGCATCGCCGGGCAGGGCTGCTACGGCGCGCGAAAGCCTGCCAGCATGGGCACCACGATTTCGCACACTCCGCACATCCGCTTTGTCTACTTTCCGGCCGCCGACGGCAACGATCGCCAGATGGCCTGCCACCAGCATCTGGTCACCGCCGAAGTGCTGCTTGACCGCGTGCTGGCCGCCCACGCCGCCGGTTTTCGTCCGATGGTGCCTGCACTCGACCATGCCGCCGAGGCGCGTGCGATGGTGCGGCCGCCGCGCGGGTTGTTTCACACCGCCACGCTGGAATATCGCCGCTGGTACGCCGCAGACGGCACCGCTCGCGCGCAGCCGCTGAGCCGGGAAGCCCTTGCAGCTCAGCTGGCGATCACCGATCGCCTGTCGTTGGAGGAAGCGCGAAACCGCGCGGCCCATCGCTCGCACGCCTTGCCGGAAGCCGATCAGGCGTGGCTGATCGATCGCGGCAATACGCCGTTGCAGCAGCGTCCGCTCAATCACACGGAGTTCCACGCCCTGGTCAACGCCATCGACGGCGCCTGGCTGACCTCGACCGGCACATCGCATGGGGAATGCGCGAACCGCCAGATCGCGCTGCGCGTTGCGGCCATGCTAGGTAGCTTGCTGGACGAGTACATCGCCTCGCCGTTCAAGATCGACGCGCTGGCGCAGGCCTTCACCGAGCGGCATCTCAATCACCTGCGCCAGACCATCGAGAGCACGCGCCAGGCGGAATCCGCCGCGGGTGTCCTGCTGACCGGCCCCAAGGCATGGTTCGCCGCCAAGGCCGTGCGGATGCGGGCCGAACATCAGATCGGTCTGGCCATGTCACCGAGCGTATTCCCGGCGCTGAACCTGACCGTGCGCCCGGTAGTCGCCGTGGTGGGTGGTCGGCTGCGCACCTTCGTGCATGGCTGGCATCGCGGCGGTTCAAGCGTCGCCAAGGTGGCACCGGCGTTCACTGCGTTCGGTTGAGCGCGCGGTTTGGGCGACTCTCGCCGGGCGAGCCTGTCAGCTGTTCCAACCCAGCGCACCTGAAGCCGGGCTACGCATGCCTCATGGCATATCGGTACGCAACTGGTGACGAAGACCCGGATGTGCACCACGCGAGTTCATCGCTACCACCGCAGCTCTCGTTCACGACGTGAGCTGCGGCATCCGAGCTGCTTCAATCCATCAGATCGTACTGTCCCGAGTGGTATCTGCCCTCACAGCGCCAGGGCGAGCTTGATCATGACCTGGCCCGAGCGGTAGCTGTGGTTGAACTGATAAT
>DASZCB010000485.1:0-2104 GCA_035943575.1 Rhodanobacter sp.
GGTCATGTGCACGGCGATCAGGCGGTCGTTGACGATGCCCAGTTTCTGCAGGCGCTGGAACGGACGCAGACCACTCTTGGCCTTCTCGTCCTCGACCTCGTGCGCGGTCTCGTGAGTATGCAGGTGCACCGGGATGTCGAGCTGATCGGACAGCACGCGGATACGCTCGAAGCTGTCGTCCGACACCGTATACGGCGCGTGCGGTGCGAATGCGGTGCTGACCAGGTTGTCGCCCAGAAAACTGTCATGCACCTCGCCAGCGCGCTCGAAATATTCGTCCTGGGTCTTGGCCCATGCAGTTGGGAACTCGATCACCGGCAAACCGACCACCGCGCGGAAACCCATGCGCCGGTAGGTCGCGCCGATCACGTCGGGGAAAAAATAATTCTCGTTGGCGCAGGTGGTGCCGCCACGCAGCATCTCGGCCACCGCCAGTTCGACGCCGTCGCGCACGAACTCCGGCCCGATCACCTTGGCCTCGGCCGGCCAGATGTGCTGCTGCAGCCACACCATCAGCGGCAGGTCGTCGGCGAGGCCGCGCAACAAGGTCATCGGATTGTGCGTGTGGCTGTTGATCAGGCCGGGGATCAGCGCATGCTCGGTCAGCTCGACGCGTTCGCGCGGCGCGTAGGCGAGACGGGCGTCGGCGATCGGCAGCAGCGCGACGATGTGGTCGTCCCGTACCACCACGGCGTGGTCTTCCAGCACCACCGCATGCGGCTCCACCGGGACGACCCAGCGCGCTTCAATGATCAGGTCGACGGACTGGGGGGAGGGCTGACTCATCCTGGACTCATCTTTGGAATGTGGGATACGACATGGGGCGGATCACCTCGCGGCGCCCGCCCCACTATGGATCGTCATGCCTCAACACGTCATTCCGGCTTTCGCCAGTTCGTCACTTGACTCGGCTGTCGTACTCGCCGGTGCGGGTATCGACCTTGATGATTTCGTCCTGATTGACGAACAGCGGCACGCGCACCACGGCACCGGTCTCCAGCGTGGCCGGCTTGCCACCGCCGCCCGAGGTATCGCCACGCACACCCGGATCGGTCTCGGTGATCTTCAGCTCGACGAACTTCGGTGCCTGCACGGCGATGATGCCACCGTTGAACAGAGTGACCACGCACTCTTCCTCACCCTTGAGCCACTTCCACGCATCGCCCATCGCGGCGAGGGAGGCGGGCGTCATCTCGAAGGTCTCCATGTTCATGAAGTGCCATACGCGATCCTTGCCGATGCCGTCGATAAACGAAAGCTGCATGTCGGTATCGGTAGCATCGGCTTCTTCGTAGGAGTCGCTGGACTTCAGCGTCTGCTCGGTAGTACGGCCGTCCTTCAGATTGCGGATGCGGATGCGGGTGAACGCCTGGCCCTTGCCCGGCTTGACGAAGTCCGCTTCGGTGATGAGCCACGGATCGCCGTTATGAAGGATCTTCTTACCCGTTTTGACGTCATTGAGGCCAAGGGTCGCCATGCGCTATCTGCTCCGGAGTCAATTTCGCCCAACGGGCGGCTAAAATGGATATCTGTCACGGGCTTCTATGCCCGCTCCAAGGCCCATCATGATAACCGCAAGCCCCCATCCCCGCCTATCGTCGCCTACTCCCGGTTGGCGCGAGCTGTGGCGGGATGCCATCACCGACGCCGGGGAGCTGCTGCAGGCGGTGGGCTTGGATGACCGTACCGATCTGCTACCGATCGACGATGCCGGCTTCACCTTGCGGGTTCCACGTGGATTCGTCGCGCGGATGCGCCGCAACGACCCGACCGACCCACTGCTGCTGCAGGTGCTTCCGCAACGGGCCGAGCACGATCAGGTTGAGGGTTTCACGCTGGACGCCGTGGGTGACATGGCATCCAAAGCCGGGCACGGTCTGCTGCACAAGTACCACGGCCGCGCGCTGCTGATCGCCAGCGGCAGCTGTGCGATCAACTGCCGCTACTGCTTCCGCCGGCATTTCCCGTACGGTGAGGAGATCGCCGCCGCCGGTCAGTGGCGGCAGGCGCTGGAACAGCTGCGCCGGGACGACTCGATCAGCGAGCTGATCCTCTCTGGTGGCGATCCGCTGGCGCTGGCGACCGGCAAGCTGGAGGAGTTGAG
>DASZCB010000486.1:0-8557 GCA_035943575.1 Rhodanobacter sp.
TGCTCACATGCGGCGCGCTACACGCACAAGTCACCTACATCTACACCGATCCGCAGGGCACGCCTCTCGCGGAGGCCGATGCACATGGGAACATCACTGCTCGCTTTGACTACGCCCCATACGGCACAGCGGTGACGAACAGTGGGATGAGCGGCGCTCCGAACGGGCCGGGCTATATCGGGCAAGTGAACGATCCGGATACCGGGTTGGTGTACTTACAGCATCGCTATCTTGATCCGAATACGGGTCGGTTCATTAGTGCTGATCCAATGGGGCCAGCTCCAGGCGACGTGTTCAACTTCAATCGGTTTGACTACGGCAACAATAATCCGATCATGAATACTGATCCGGATGGGCGTTGCCCGTGGTGTATGGTGGGAACAGCTGCGGCTGGCGCCGTCATTGGCGGTGGGATCGATATAGTTGTTCAGAAGCATTACCACCCCGGTCAGCCTCTCGACAAAGCTCAGATCGGTATTGCGGCGGCAGGTGGCGCATTTGCGGCGGTGGGAGGAGCGTTAATGACTGCCGCTGCAGTGGAGGGATCTCTGACCGTTGGACAAGTAGTGCTGCGTCAAGCTGCGCTTAACGGAGCAGTAGGTGCTGCCCAATCAATGGCGGGCGATGTATCACATGGAAGACCCATATCAAATCAAGCAGCAGTCAACGCAGCTGGCGCCAACATTATCGGTAGCTTCGTCGGTTCAGGCATCAGCTCGTCTTTCAGTGCATTTGCAGGCGCATCCGAGAACCATGCACTCGGCATGATGTTGCAGGCACCTGTAAATTCACCTGCGGGTATTGGGGGGACGATAGCTAATACAACACTAGCGGCAGGCTCTACCGCAGCCGCACCTAGCATGATGCAAGCCGCCTTTTCGCAAACAAGTCATGTTGGTGACGTTATGGGGGCGGTAGGCACAGAGAAGTTGAATCCTAATAATTAGTGGCCCTCATGCACATAATGCTAAAAACATTCATAAGAAGTGAAGTTATCGTGGCTTTCGGTGCCGCGGTGACGAGTGCCGCTACTGCCCTTATCTACAGGGAGTTCGATCAGGCGACGTACTTTTTTCTTCTATGGTTCAGTGTTCTGCAGTTTTTCGTGGTGGCCCATGTCATCCAGACGGCGCTAGCGAGAAAAAAGTAGCCACCCTTGGTGCTATCACAACATTATCGGCAGGCCTCAGCGTAACCGCACCAAGCATGCTTCAAGCGGCAGCTTCGCAAGCAAGCCACTTAGGTGACGCAGCCTCGGCTGCAACCGAGGCGAAGTTGAATAAGACTGAGAATGAGAACTGACGATTATGAACAAAGTGCTGAAGTCGCTTGTGCTGAATGAAACCCTTGCGCTTTTTACGGCGGCAGCAATGAGTGCAGTTCTTGCTCTTATTTACAACGAATTCGATCAGGCGCGATACTTCTTTTTCTTCTGGCTTTGCGTTATGCAATTGTTCGTTGCGGTAAATGTCACTCAAGCCGTGCTCGCGAGAAAAAGATAGCCATCCGTGGCTGCAAGATCGAAGCCCATGACAACGGAAACAACAGCCATCGTCTGCGGGCACGTGTTTAGGGATGAGCGTCCAATAAGAGTCGTCATCCGTCACGTGGACGGCGTGTGGCAACTGGTTTGTGGTGCACACGATCATCCCGAAGATTGTTCTGACTTTGAACCTGTTGGGTTAGAGCATTTGACTGAGAGGCAGGCGAATCTCGCAGAGATCACTGATCTTGAGCAAGGATGGATTGCGGAGCAGGACGAATCTGGCGGCTGGCTTTGTAAGCCATTTGAGGAGTGAGAGTTGTAGGCTCTGTAGTCGGTGGCGGTGTGGATGTGCCCGGATCACGGACACGGTGAAGCGCCGGGGGAGCCGCTGGGGCCTCCTCGGGGATCGGTGGTACGTGTTAGGACTGAGAAGGTGCGAATGCACCACTCCGCTACAGATACAAAAGCGGCAGCCCGTCTAACAAAATCAGTCGGTTGCGTGCTGCTGCGCCGAGTAATTTCGGAGCGCCCGCTCTACCTTTGATCGTAGTCCACATCGAATGGGCCGGCTTGCCATTCGCCCGCATCGTCTCCAGCCCATCTCATGATGCGCTTCACAGCCTGTCTCTCAGCCCGAACCTTGGCCCGCATTGCGGCAGCTGCCTTTCCTGACAATCCGGCCGGTATCTCGATCAGTTCCGCCTCCCGCTCATCGTCATCGGAATCAGGAGGCTGCAGCGCAAGCCCTCGGATCGACTGCGGGCGTTCACTGTGCATGGCGTTGCGCGCCGCCAAGATCGCCTCACGGCTCGCCGGGGTGATCTTCCGAAAGGGCAGTTGCAGGGTTGCTCGGGCAGCGTCAGCGATGAACTCTCCGTCCCATGTGGCAGCAATTTGCTCCCATGGCGTCAGCTGTTGGCGCGCATTCGCGTCGAGTACGACGGGGGAGCTGTATTCGCTGCACCACTTCCGCATATTTTTCAATTGCGTGGTCTGTGTGCGTGCCGTGACAATGGAAACCGATAGCGCGATGAACTGTGCACGGTTCCATGCCCGGAACGTAATGGATTCCTCGGGGAGTACCGCGCGCGGAATGGCTTGTGCGGGTTGCTCCCCGGCCACAGGAAGAGGCTTCTTCGCACGCTTGGCACGTTTCACGAGGGGGCGGAGTCCTGCAGCTTCTTGATACTTGCGATTGCTCACGTCACCGCGTGCATCTGCGAGCGCCGCCAGCGCAGGCGCAGGAAGCTTACGCAGTGACTCCTCGCTGTGGCCGGAGGGAAGCTTCAGCGTCTCAGCAAACGGCCCATGAAGCTTGTCCAGCCGCTGACAGACAGACGCACTCAGAGGGGACCGCGCGCCATTACGTCCTCGCGGAAGGTTTCGAGCCAAGGCGCCTGCCGCACGCTGGCTGAAATTCCAATTGCGAAGAGTGACATATCGCTGTTCCTCGACCTCGGTCAGAAGTGACGGTCTGCCTGATGCCCTTTTGTTGGTGTGGGCACTGTCCATCATGGTCATCCTTTACGGCGTGTGTGGGGTGCCGCCCTGCGTGGGCAAGCGATGGGGTTGGCGAAAACTACAGATCAGAACAAACAGACAGCGAACACAAGCGAGGCAATCACCCTGCCTTGCGCTTGAACGCCACAACCTTCGCACCGTTGCGCAGACCATCCAGATAGTCGGCCCATGCCTGCATCATCCGGGTGCGCTCATCGAGATACTGGGCGGCGTGCGTGTAGGCAGCACGTACCTTGTTCGATTCGGCATGTGCTAGCTGGCGCTCGATGGCGTCAGCATTCCAGCCCATCTCATTCAGACGCGTTGCCGCCATGCTGCGGAAGCCGTGGCCGGTCATCTCGTCTTTCGCATAATCAAGCCGCCGTAGGGCTGCATTGACGGTGTTCTCACTCATCGGGCGGCTGGCGGTGCGCAGACCCGGAAACAGGAAGTGACCGTCGCCGGTCAGCGCCTGCAACTCCCGCAGGATCGCCACGGCCTGCGTAGACAGCGGAACAAGGTGAGCGGCTTTCATCTTCATGCGCTCGCCGGGGATACGCCACATAGCGTCATCCAGATCGAACTCGGCCCATGCTGCATGCCGCAATTCACCGGGCCGCACAAACACCAGCGGGGCAAGCTGAAGGGCCTTCAGGGTCACGAATTGCCCGGTGAAGCCGTCGATAGCTCGCAGCAGTTCACCGATGCGCACGGGATCGGTAACCGCAGCGTGATGGTTGGGCTTGGGCGTAGTGAACAGACCACGCAGCGGAGCGGTTATGTCGCTATGGGTCTTGCCTTCCAGCACCGCCCAACGGAACACCTGCCCGGCAACGATCTTCGTGCGGCTGGCTGTCTCCCGCCTGCCGGACTCATCGATTGCCCGCAGGGCATCCCGCAGTTCCAGCGGCGCGATGTCGGTGATCGGTCGTGCACCCAGCATTGGAAACAGGAATGACTCCAGCATCCAGCGATCCTTCCGCGTGGTGATCTCCGCCTTGTCGCCGCTTGCTATGCGCCGCTCCAGCCATTCCCGCGCAATCGCCTCAAAGGTGTCGGCGGTGACTGTGGCCGCAGCGGCCTTCGCCTCCTTCTCCGTCTTGCGAACCTCACCGGGATCGACCCCGTTTGCCAGCAGCCTGCGGGCATCCTCGCGGCGCTGTCGGGCATCGGCGAGAGTCACGGTCGGGTACACACCAAGCGCCAACGTCTTCTGTTTACCGTCGTGCCTGTAATTCATCCGAAAGTACCGTCCACCGTCCGGTTTCAGCAGCACGTACATGCCGCCGCCGTCTGTCAGCTTCTGTGCTTTGGCTGTGGGCTTGGCTTTGCGAATGGCTGCGTCGGTGAGCATTGTTGGTACCTGTAAGTTCTTGCGACGGGATCGTAGCCAAGTACCAACAAAAATACCAACAGATACCATCAGCTTCCCTGCTACCCCGTGAGACCGCTCAAGACCCTTGGGGCATGAAAAAGCCCGCAGTGATGCGGGCTTGGGGTATCTCATGGTTCTAGCTGAAACTGCTTGAAACCTTTACTTGGTGCCGGAAATAGGAATCGAACCTACGACCTACGCATTACGAATGCGCCGCTCTACCAACTGAGCTATTCCGGCAAAGAGCCGCGGATTTTACGTTGTGGCAGGCTGTGGCGCAAGCGTGGCGCCGCGCGAACACGGCGAAATCAAAGGCTGGCCGCGGTGTTTCCGCCTACCACTCGCAACTCCTTGGGGAGAGCGAACGTGATGTTCTCCGGCTCGCCATCCAGCTCGCGCACGTCGCCGGCGCCCCACGACTGCAGGCGGGCGATCACATCGCGCACGAGCTTTTCCGGAGCCGAAGCGCCAGCGGTGAGACCGATATGCCTGACGCCATCGAGCCAGCTGCGTTCGATGTGTTCAGCACCGTCGATCAGGAACGAGCGCACACCCTGCTTCTCGGCCAGCTCACGCAGACGGTTGGAATTGGAGCTGTTGACCGAACCAACCACCAGCATCAGGTCGACCGCGTCGGCGAGCCGACGCACGGCGTCCTGGCGGTTCTGCGTGGCATAGCAGATGTCGTCCTTGCGCGGGCCTTCGATATCTGAAAACTTGTTGCGCAGCGCTTCGATGATCGCCTTGGTGTCGTCCACCGACAGCGTGGTCTGGGTGACATACGACAGCAGGTGCGGAAACTTCGGTGTGAGTCGCTCGACGGACTCCAGCGATTCGACCAGCAGAATCTCGCCGGTGTTGTCCGGATTCCACTGACCCATCGTGCCTTCGACTTCCGGATGACCGGCGTGGCCGATCAGTACCACGCTGCGACCGATGCGGCCCAGCCGCGCCACTTCCATATGCACCTTGGTGACCAGTGGACAGGTGGCGTCGAACACCTTGAGATGGCGCTGCTCGGCTTCCTCGCGTACCGCCTGCGATACGCCATGCGCGCTGAAGATCACGGTGGCGCCATCAGGCACCTCATGCAGCTCCTCGACGAACACGGCGCCATCGGCACGCAGCCTGTCGACCACGTAGCGGTTGTGCACCACCTCGTGCCGCACATAGATCGGCGCACCCCACGATTCCAGCGCGCGCTCGACGATGGCGATGGCGCGATCGACGCCAGCGCAGAAACCACGGGGATTGGCGAGCAGGATGTCCATGATGTCTCGGGTGCGTTGAATCCTGTGGAAACAGGATCGAATTATCGCACGCCATCCGCAGACTTGCCGGCGAACAGGCCAAACACGATCAGCAATACCGCACCGACGGTGATACCGCAGTCGGCGAGGTTGAACACCGGGTAGCTCCACTGGCGGAAGTACACCTGGATAAAGTCGGTGACTTGCGCGGCGTGCAGGCGGTCGATCAGGTTGCCGATGGCACCGCCGACGATCATCGCCAGCGGCAGGCCGGTGCGCCAGTCACGCCGCGGCGTGCGCGCCAGCCACGCCACCAGCACGCTGCTGATGACCAGCGCCAGCAGCACGAAAAACCAGCGCTGCCAGCCCGCACTGTCGGCCAGAAAACTGAAGGCGGCACCGCGATTGAACGCCAGCGTCCAGTTCAGAAAACCGGGAATCACCGCGTGCGGTACACCTGCCGGCTGCAACGCCTGCAACACCCACCACTTGCTGAGCTGGTCGAGCACGATGACCACGGCAGACAGCCATAACCAGATGAGTGCGTTGGGTTTGGTGGTCATGATGAACGAATACCTGCAAGAGAAACTGCACGAGAACAACCAACGAAACGCCTGTAGGAGCGCACCCTGTGCGCGATTCGCTGCGGCATTTCACAAAAGCATCGCGCACAGGGTGCGCTCCTACGACGATCTCCGTCAGAACCAGCGGCGGTCTTCGCCCGTGCCTTCGATATTGCTGATGCAGCGACCGCACAGCTCCGGATGTTCGACATGCCTGCCAACATCATCGCGGCGATGCCAGCAACGCACGCACTTGGCGGCTTCGCTGACGCTGGCTGACACCCACACTTCGGCACCATCCAGCTCCACTTTCACTGCACCATCCGGACGCGGCGTCAACGGCGCGAGGTCGAGATCGGAAGTGATGAAGAAGAAGCGCAGCTCCTCCGCAGCAACGGTATAACGCGACTGCATGGCGGTGTCGGCATGGATCACCAGCTTCGCCTCCAGCGCCGCGCCGATCTGTTCGGCCTTGCGCATGCCTTCGAGTACGCGCGAAGCACCGTCGCGGATCGCCAGCAGTTCGGCCCAGTAGCGCCGCTGTTCCGGTGAATTCTGTGTGGCAACGAGCCCGTCGTACCAGGTCTCGAACAGCACGCTGTCGCTGCGCGAGCCCGGCCCGTTCGTATCAGGCATGGCTTGCCAGATTTCCTCGGCGGTGAAGCTCAGCACCGGCGCCAGCCAGCGCACCAGCGCCTCGGCGATGCGGTACATCGCGCTCTGTGCGCTGCGCCGGCCACGGCTGTCGGTCGGCATGGTGTACAGCCGATCCTTGGTGATATCCAGGTACAGCGCGCCAAGTTCGTTGGTGCAGAAATTCTGCACGCGCGCCACGATCTCGGGAAAGTCGTAACGCTCGTATGCGGCCAGCACCGCCTGCTGCACGTCGTACGCCTGCTGGATCGCCCACTGGTCCAGCAGCAGGCTGTCTTCGACTGAAACGAGATGCTTTGCCGGATCGAAGCCATCCAGATTGCCGAGCAGGAACTTCGCGGTGTTGCGGATGCGCCGGTAGGTGTCGGACACGCGCTTGAGGATCTCGTCGGAGACGGTCATCTCGTTGCGGTAGTCGGCCGAGGCCACCCACAGCCGCAGAATGTCGGCACCGAGCGACTCCATCACCTTCTGCGGCGCGACCACGTTGCCCAGCGACTTGGACATCTTGCGGCCATTCGCATCGACCGCGAAACCGTGCGTGAGCACCTCGTCGTAAGGCGCACGGCCGTGGATCGCCGACGACGTCAGCAATGACGACTGGAACCAGCCACGATGCTGATCGGAACCTTCCAGGTACATCACCTTGTAGTGTGACGCCGTGCCCTGCTGCAGTTCCGGGCGCTGACCGATCACCGCGAAATGGGTGACGCCCGAATCGAACCAGACGTCCAATACATCGGTGACTTTTTCGTAATCATTCGCCTGGTCGCCGAGCAACTCGGCCGCATCCAGCGTGAACCACGCATCGACGCCGCCCTGCTCCACTTTCTTCGCGACCTGCTCCAGCAGTGCCACGGAGTCCGGATGCGGCTCTTGTGTCGCCTTGTGCACGAACAGCGCGATCGGCACGCCCCAGGTGCGTTGGCGCGAGATGCACCAGTCGGGACGCCCGGCGATCATGCCGGCGATGCGCTCCTCGCCCCAACCCGGTACCCAGCGCACGCTCTTGATCGAGGTGAGCGCGGTCTCGCGCAATGACGCCTGCTCCATCGAGATGAACCACTGCGGCGTGGTGCGGTAGATCACCGGCGTCTTGTGGCGCCAGCAATTCGGGTAGCTGTGCTCGATCTTCGCGAACGCGAGCAGTACGCCGCGCTGGCGCAGCAGGTCGACGATCGCGTCGTTGGCCTTCCAGATATGCATGCCGCCCAGCTCGAGTGGGTCGGCGGCCGGTGTGTCGGCGCGATAAGTGCCGCGCGGCTCGATGTAGTTGAGCAGGCCGATGCCGTACTCGCGCGCCACCAGGAAATCCTCGACGCCGTGGTCGGGCGAGGTATGCACGGCGCCGGTACCGTCCTCGGCGCTGACGTGCTCGCCGAGGATCACCGGCACTTCGCGCGGGTAGAACGGGTGGTGCAGTTTCAGGCCTTCCATCGCCTTGCCCGATGCATGGCCGAGCACGCTCGCCTGCTCAAGGCCATAACGCTGCGCCGCCTTGTCGACCAGTGCACTGGCGATCACCAGCAGCACGCGCTTGCCGTCGCGCTGCGGACCTTCGATCAGTGCGTATTCCAGCTCGGCACCGAGCGACACGGCCTGACTTTCCGGCAGTGTCCACGGGGTGGTGGTCCAGATCGGAATGGCGACGATCGCATCGCCGGCTTCCACACCGAACTTCGCCGCCAGCGCCTTCGCGTCCACCGCGTCATAGGCCACGTCGACTGCC
>DASZCB010000487.1:0-11036 GCA_035943575.1 Rhodanobacter sp.
TATGGTTTCCGGGCGCGGCTTCGCCTATATGGATTAAGTGGTAGCTGATGGGTAAACTGCCGGGTAAACCACCCGTGGGTTTGCCTGTTTACCGTTTGAAAGCCGGGCGCTGCACCAAGACAAAGGAGACCGCCTGATGCGGGCTGACCCAATCCAGCGTGCAATCGACGAAGACCTGGTGCGCGTGCTGTACGCGCAAGATCCGATCGCCTTCTTTTCGCACTGGTTCTCGATGGCGGTGCTGGTGGCGATCTACTGGCCGAACATCCCGTCGCCGCGGCTGTTCATCGCGTGTTTCGGGTTTTATGCGGTGGCCAATTGCGGCAGCCTCGCGCTGTGGATCTGCAATCGCCATTACCCGCACCTCGTGACACCGCGCGGCTGGATCAACTTGCACGCGGTGCGCGGCGTGCTGCTGTACAGTGCGCCGGGCATCGCGGTGTGGTTCGCGTTCCAGAGCCCGCAAACCGATTTGCCGCTGCTGCACACCGTGATGCTCGTTACGCTGGCGGCCGGCGTGTTCATGTCGAACGGCTTCGACCTGCTGAATTTTTCGACCGCGATTCCGTTTCTGCTGTTTCCCTCCATCGTGCTGCATTTCGGCTCGCATACGTTCGACCGCACGATTCTCGCGATCGTCCTGGCGTTTTTCTTCTGCGCGATCAATGTCTATGCGCTGAGCTATCGCAAGCTGTTCCAGCAGGTCGTGCAGGCGCGCGTCGATCAGCAATACCTCGCGGAGTCGCTGGCGGCGCAAAAACGGGTCGCCGAAGAGGCCAGTCTCGCCAAAACACGATTTTTTGCGGCGGCGAGCCACGATTTGCGCCAGCCGCTGCATGCGATCGGACTGCTGGCGGCTTCGCTCAACGACACGGCGGCGACGCCCGTGCAGCATGCGAAGACCGCCGAGCACATCGTTTATAACGTCGAGGCGTTGAACCAGCTGTTCAACCAGGTGCTCGATCTCGCCAGGCTCGAAAGCGGCGTGACGCAGGTGATCCGCCTGCATTTCCGGCTTTCTGAACTGTTCGAGCGGGTCGGCAGCCAGTACCGGCCGCAAGCCGCCGCCAAGGGGCTGGCGTTGCGGATCGCGCCGGCCTCAGTGGTCGTGCATGACGATCCAGTGCTGCTCGAACGCGTGCTGAGCAATCTGCTCTCGAACGCGGTGCGCTATACCGAGGAAGGCGCGATCTGGGTTGGCTATCGCCGGGCCGGGCGCCTTTCGGGCGGCTATATCGAGGTGCGCGACTCCGGCATCGGCATTCCCGCCGAAGAACACGAGCACATCTTCGAAGAGTTTTACCAGGTTGCCAATCCGCAGCGGGACGCGCGCCAGGGCCACGGTCTGGGCTTGCCCACGGTGAAGCGCCTCGTCGAAATGCTTGGCGGCGAGTTGCAGTTGCGCTCGGCGCCGGGCCGCGGCTCGGTGTTCCGCTTTCCGGTGCAGGCGGGTGATGCCGGCGGGATTGTCGCGAGCCTGAACGAGACGGTGGTGGGCGGTCCGTCGGCGCAAGGGCGGTGCGTGCTGTGCATCGACGACGAACCGTCGATTCTCGAAGGTCTCACCAGTCTGCTGGGCCGCTGGGGTTGCACCGTACGTGGCGCACGCGACGAGGTCGACGCGCTCGTAGCGCTGGAAGACGGTTTCGTGCCGGACGCCGTGTTATGCGACTACCAGCTGGCGAATCACCGAACCGGCGCGCAGGCGCTGACGGCCGTGCGCAATGTGCTCTCAACGGCGGGGCACGAAGGTGTGGTGACGTTGCTGATTACGGGCGACATGGCGTCGGCGGAACTGGCCGCGCTGGCCTTGCAGGGGATTCCGGTGCTGCATAAGCCGGTCACGCCGGCGCGCTTGCGGCGTACGCTGGAAATACTGTGGCAGCAGGCGGAGTTGGACAAGGGGCGGACGGCGGCTGGGTTGGACCTGCGCATCAGCGAAGGCACAAGTGAACCGGGCAACCGGGCGGCGAAAGGTGGGACGGGGGATGTAGCGATGCGGCCACCGGGTGAAGCGAGGATTTAATCGCAGCGCCGGTCCTGGAGCGAGTCGCAGAGGTGAGTGTGCAGAAGCGAGTGGAGGGAACGGGAGGGCAGAAGTGGACCTGCAGAAGTGGACCTACAGAAGTGGACCCGCAGAAGTAGACCCGCAGAAGTAGACCCGCAGAAGTAGTGCGGCGGAAACAGGCGGCGCGAGCCACCCATCTCTCACTATCGGCTAAAGGGTTTTCCCCGCCTCCAGCCAGCCGTTGATCACGGCGATCGCCGTGGACCGGTTGTGCACGCCGAGCGCCCGGAAGATTACCGACAGATGCACCTTGACCGTACCTTCCGCGACGCCCAGCTCTCGCGCGATCATCTTGTTGGTCCAGCCGCGATGCACCAGCCGCATGATGTCCTGCTGTCTTGGCGACAGGTTCTCCAGCAAATGTTGCTGATGCGGCTGCAGCGCCTGGATTTGCGTGATCGGTTCGGTGAGCGCGGCGTGGGCGGTTCCCTGTGTGGCAAGCTCGGCGGCCGCTTCAGCGCGTGCAGGTGCGGCCTGCGTCTCACGCGAACCCAGCAGGCTGAGCGCTTCCATCGGCACATAGGCGCCGCCTGACAGGACCAGTTCGATCGCCTTGAGCATGACGCTGGCGGGTTGCCGCTTGGGCACGAAGCCGAGCGCGCCGGCGGCCAGCACCGCGCGCATTTCGTCGGGCGATTCTTCGGCGGAGAGCACGACAACCGGCAACGCGGGGTTCGCCTTCAACAGCACTTCAAGCGACGACGCGCCGCTCATGCCAGGCATATGCAGATCGACGATGGCGAGGTCGTGGTCGGCATCGGGCCGCGCGGCGGCGGCAAGCGTTTCCCAGGTATCGGCTTCGTCGAATTGGGCGTCGGGGTCGAGGCCCCGTAACATCCCTTTGACGCCTTGCCGGATCAGTTCATGGTCGTCGGCCACAAGAAACTTCATGATGTCTCCGCGAGTCGGGCCTGCGCGTTGTGGACTACAGCCGCTGTGATTCTGGCTTTACTCCCCGTTTTACTTCTTTTCTCGAATCGCGCCATTGCCGGCTCCCCGCGATCATATGCCGATCGGTGGCGCGGCGCGCCTTCCGGTTTGCCGCGCCGCATAAGTGACTATCTATTTGTATGATCGCCGGCTGGTTCGCCGCACCAGCATTATGTGTAAGGCAGGTCTCCCGCGCATAGGTTCCGGCTTGCTACGTAGACGAACCGCACGCCCCGATTTTGAAGCCGTCCACGCGGGAATCCGAAGGTTATGCGCACCGGGTGAAATCGCGCTGAGACCACCCAAACGCAGCATTCATTTGACTGCAAACAACGTCGCATTCATCAGGAGCTTGAACGCGAAACCGAGCGACACTGCCGAGCCCACGCCGAAACACCAGAGCGCGATGAACCACAGCCAGCCGGGTAGTTTGCGCGCCGGTGTTTGAGACGCGCTGCGGGCGGCGTTGGCGCTCGCGTCCTTAGTGATAGTGATGTTGGTCGCCATGACGCACCTTGCCACGAAATACCCAATAACCCATCGTCGTATAGGCGATGATGATCGGCAGAATCACCGCTGCGCCGACCAGCGTGAACATCTGGCTCGAGCGCGGCGCAGCCGCTTCCCAGAGCGTCATGCTCGACGGAATCGCATACGGCCACAGGCTCACCAGCAGCCCGGCGTAACCGAGCAGCACCAGCAGGAGCGCCAGCACGAATGGCGTATTGTGATGTCGCGCCCGCACCGCGCGGTGCATGAAGAACGCGCAGATCGCCACGAGGAACGGCACCGGCAGCAGGCGGTAGAACAGGTTGTCGTGGAACCAGCGTTGCGCGATAGTCGGATCTTGCAGCGGCGTCCACAGGCTGACCATTGCGATGAACCCGAGCAGCACGAGCGTCAGTGGCCACACCACGCGATGCAGGCGGCGTTGCAGGTCGCCTTCGGTCTTCGCGACCAGCCAGCAGCAGCCGAGCAGCGCGTAGGTGATCACCAGACCGAGGCCCGTCAGCAGACTGAATGGTGTGAGCCAGCCGAAGGCGTCGCCGGCATAGCCGCCGTCGATTACCGGAATGCCTTGCAGGAACGCACCCAGCACGATGCCCTGGAAGAACGTCGCACCCGCCGAGCCACCGATAAACGCCAAGTCCCACAGATGCTTCGTGCGTTTCGCCTTGGCGCGAATCTCGAACGACACGCCGCGGAAAATCAGGCACACGAGCATGAAAATCAGCGGCAGATACAGTGCGGAAAGCACGGTCGAGTAGACCACCGGAAACACCGCGAACAGCGCGGCGCCGCCGAGCACCAGCCAGGTTTCGTTGCCGTCCCACACCGGTGCAACGGTGTTCATCATCAGATCGCGTTCTTTCTCATCGGGGAAGAACGGGAAGACGATGCCGATGCCCAGATCGAAGCCGTCCAGCACCACGTACATGAATAGGCCCAGCGCGATGATCGCGGCCCACGCTACGGTTACGTCCATTTTGTTTCTCGCAAGCAGGAAGTGAAGCGGTGAGGTTAGGCGGCGTCGATCATCTGATCGGCGGCGGACAGCGGGCGGCGCGCGGTCTGATTCGGTGTGTGCTCAGGCACGCCGTGCGGCGTCTGTCCCGGCAGCGCCGGACCCGCGCGCATCAGCTTGAGCATGTAGTAGATGCCAGTGCTGAACACGAGGAAGTAGACGACCACGAACGCCATCAGCGAGATGCCGACTTGCTGTGTGGTGAGCGGCGACACTGCCTGCGAGGTGCGCATCACGCCGTACACCACCCACGGCTGACGGCCTGCTTCCGTGGTGACCCAACCCGCCAGCAATGTGATGAAGCCGGTCGGGCCCATGGCCACGGCGACGCGCTGGAACCACTTCGATTCGAACAGCCGAGCGCGGCGGCGCAGCACCCATGCGGCCAAAGACATCATGATCATCAGCACGCCGAGCCCGGCCATGATGCGGAAGCTCCAGAACACCACCGTCGAGTTCGGCCGGTCCTGCGGCGGGAATTCCTTCAGGCCGCGAATTTCGCCGTCCCAGCTATGGGTGAGGATCAGGCTGCCGAGGTGCGGAATCGACACGGCATAGCGCGTGGTCTCCGCTTTCATATCGGGAATACCGAACAGATTCAGCGGCGTGCCGCCTTTCTCGGTTTCCCACAGACCTTCGATCGCAGCGATCTTGGCCGGCTGATACTTGCGCGTGTTCAGACCGTGCTGATCGCCGACGAATGCCTGGATCGGCGTGAGGATCAGCAGCAGCCAGAGCGCCATCGAGAACATCTTCTTGACGGCCGGATCGCGCCGGCCGCGCAGCAGATGCCACGCGCCGACCGCCGACACCACCAGCCCCGCCACGATGAACGCCGCCAGCGCCATATGCGCGAGCCGGTACGGGAACGACGGATTGAAAATGATCTTGAACCAGTCGAGCGGCACGACATGGCCATCGACAACTTCAAAGCCTTGCGGCGTTTGCATCCAGCTATTGGACGCGAGAATCCAGAAGGTCGAGATCAGCGTGCCGATCGCTACCATCAGCGTCGCGCCGAAGTGGGCGCGTGGACTCACGCGTTGCCAGCCGAATAGCATGATGCCGAGAAAGCCCGCTTCGAGGAAGAACGCGGTCATGACCTCGTACATCAGCAGCGGTCCGGTGATGGGCCCGGCGAAACTGGAAAAGCCCGACCAGTTGGTGCCGAACTGATAGCTCATCACGACGCCGGACACGACGCCCATGCCGAAGGCGACTGCGAAGATCTTCGACCAGAACAGGCAAAGATCTTTGTAGTACGCCTTGCCGGTTTTCAGCCAGCGCCATTCGAGTACGGCGATGAAGCTGGCGAGGCCGATGCTGAGTGCCGGAAAAACAATGTGAAACGAAACGGTGAACGCAAACTGAATGCGGGCGAGATCGAATGCCGAAATTGCGGAGTTCATGAGCGTGAAGTGCTTTAGGTGCGTCATGCCCGGAGGCGGACTACGCGCGTCGACCGATGTCGGTGCGCACTGCGCTGGGCAGATGGCGCAAGAGTAGGGGATGAGGGACTCTTTTGCTGCGATGCGACGTGCGTCAAAAAACCGCGTTGTTTTGCGGGGTTTTTCGCTTTTGAGATGGCAAAGGCTTGATAGGTATCAAGTTTTCCTTATTGCGCGCTTGAGTGTGTTTCTTGTGGTCGGCAGCGGAACTGCGGCAATAGACCGCGCTGCAACAATGGGGCCTCGGCGCCTGCGCGGCTTATTGCGTCGGCCTGGTGTTTCCCCGCACCCTGCTTGACTTCAGTAATTCCTGAGCATAAAGTTTTATTCATGCACAGGAATTAACGGTCGTGGTGTGTCCTCGACCAATCAGGAGACAAGCCTTGCTCAATCTCACGCCCGGTTCGCTCGCGGGACTTCGCATCATCGATCTGTCACGCGTGCTGGGTGGCCCGTACTGCACGCAAATCCTTGCCGACCACGGCGCGGAGGTCGTCAAGGTCGAACCACCTGGCGGCGACGAAACCCGCACCTGGGGGCCGCCGTTCGATGGCGACACGGCGTCGTATTTCGTCGGCGTGAACCGCAACAAGCTCGGTGTCGCGCTCGATCTGACGCAGGAAAGCGAGCGGAGCAAACTGCTGCAACTGCTCGAGACGGCCGACGTGCTCGTCGAAAACTTCAAGATCGGCACGCTGGAACGCTGGGGCCTCGGCTACGACGCGTTGCAGACGTGTTTTCCGCGGCTCGTGCATTGCCGCGTCTCCGGCTTCGGCGCTGATGGTCCACTCGGTGCCTTGCCCGGCTATGACGCAGCGGTGCAGGCACTGACCGGCCTGATGAGCGTGAACGGCGAGGCGGGCGGCGCGCCGTTGCGCATTGGCGTGCCGATCGTCGACCTGGTCACCGGACTGAACGCGGCGCTTGGCATCCTGATGGCGCTGCGCGAACGCGAGACGAGCGGGCGTGGTCAGTTCGTCGAATCCACGTTGTTCGACAGTGCGCTGTCGATCCTGCATCCGCATACGCCGAACTGGTTCTACTCGGGCAAGGAGTCGCAACGCAGCGGCAACGCGCATCCGAACATCACGCCGTATGACATGTTCCATACCGGCAGCGTCGATATTTTTCTGGCGGTGGGCAACAACTCGCAGTTTGCGGGACTGTGCACGGTGATTGATGCGCAGCCGCTCCTGGACGATCCGCGCTTTGCCAGCAACAAGGAGCGCAGCGCGCATCGCCGCGAATTGCGCGCCGAACTCGAGAAGCGCTTTGCGTCGTGGGAAGGCGAGTTGCTCGCCGATACGCTGATCCGGCGCGGTGTGCCGTGCGCGCCGGTGCTGGGATTAGGCGCGGCGCTGGAGCATCCGCATACGGCACATCGCGGTATGCGGGTGGAGATGGGCACGTACAGGGGCATTGCGTCGCCGATCAAGCTGAGCCGCACGCCGGCCAGTTACCGCAGCACGCCCCCGGCGCTCAATGAGCACGCTGAGCAGGTCTTCGGCAAGCCGCCCGCGGACGACTGACGTTTTCGCATCGCCTCGATAAACCCCGTCGATATAACAAAGAGCGGCCACGTGCCGCCAAGGAGACAGCATGTGCATTGACCGCGCAGGACGACGCCCGCCGTCCGGTTTCACGTCCCGTTTCATAGCGCTCGTTGAATGGATGTCCAGCACGCAAGGAGCCGCACAATGCTCGCGCTGATCGGCACGGTCGCCATCGTCGCGCTGTTCGGGCTGATCATCACGAAGCGCCTGTCGCCGCTGGTCGCGCTGATCGTCGTGCCGATCGTGGCGGCACTAATTGCCGGCTTCGGGCTTTCGACGGGCAAGTACATCGTGCACGGCGTGCAGAACATCGGGCCGGTAGCCGGCATGTTCGTGTTCGCCATTCTGTTCTTCGGCATCCTGACGGATGCGGGCATGCTCGATCCGATCATCAACGGCGTATTGCGTGTGGTCGGCTGTCATCCGACCCGCATTGTGATGGGCTCGGCGTTGCTCGCATTGCTGATTCACCTCGACGGTTCCGGTGCGGTGACGTTCCTCGTCACCTTGCCCGCGATGCTGCCGCTCTATACGCGCCTCGGCATCGACAAGCGGATTCTCGCGTGCGTGGCGTCGATGGCGGCGGGCGTCAATTTTCTGCCGTGGGTGGGGCCGATGCTGCGGGCCTCGGCTGCCTTGCATATTCCCGGTACGGTGATTTTCTATCCGATGATCCCGGTGCAGATCGTCGGTCTGGTTTTCGTGTTCGGCACCGCGTATATGCTCGGCAAACGTGAAGAAAAGCGCCTCGGTCTCGATCGCGCGAGTGCGGCAACGGTCGCGATCATGCCACGCGAACTGACGCCCGAAGAGCAGGCACTGCGCCGCCCCGGCCGCTTCTGGATCAACCTTGCGTTGACGCTGATCGTGCTGGTCACGCTGGTGTCGGGCATCGTCGATCCGATGGTGATGTTCATGCTCGGCACGGTTGCCGCGTTGATCATCAACTATCCCGACGTCGCGCAGCAGCGCGAGCGTATCGACGCGCACGCCAAAGCCGCGCTGATGATGGCGAGCGTCCTGCTCGCGGCGGGCGCGTTCACCGGCATCATGTCCGGCACCGGCATGCTCACGGCGATGGCGCAGGTAGTGGTGCAGCACGTGCCGGTCGAACATGCGCGCCATATGCCGTTCGTACTCGGGCTCGTCTCGATGCCTTTGAGTCTGCTGTTCGATCCCGATTCGTTTTACTTCGGCATTCTGCCGGTGCTGGCCGAGAGCGGGAAGATTCTTGGTGTGCCGCCGGTGCAGATGGCGCAGGCCGCCTTGCTCGGTCAGATGACGACCGGTTTTCCGGTCAGCCCGCTCACGCCCGCGACGTTTCTGATCGTCGGCCTGACCGGTGTCGAACTTGCCGAACACCAGAAATTCACGATTCCCTTTCTCTTCGCCGCCACGATCATCATGGTGTTGACCGCGGTGCTGGTTGGCGTGTTTCCGCTTTGAGTGCACTTCGAGTGTGTTGGATAAGCGCAGGTACTACACAGTAACAACCCAGGACGTTGATATGAATTTCGATCTCACCGAAGACCAGCAATCGATCCAGGCCGCGATCGAAAAGATCTGCGAAAAATACGACGACGAGTACTGGCTCGCCCGCGACCGTGACGGCGGTTTTCCGCATGACTTTCATCGCACGCTGGCCGATGCCGGCTGGCTCGGTATCGCGATGTCGCCGGAATACGGCGGCTCGGGTCTCGGCATGACCGAGGCCGCGCTCATGATGCGCACGATCAGTGGCTCGGGCGCGGGGTTGTCGGGAGCCTCGGCGGTGCATATGAACATCTTTGGGCTGAACCCGGTGCAGGTGTTCGGCAGCGAAGAACAGAAGCGCCGTTTTTTGCCGCCGCTGATCGAGGGGTGCGACAAGGCCTGCTTTGCCGTGACTGAACCCGACGCCGGCCTCGACACCACGCATCTGAAAACCCAGGCCGTGCGCGACGGCGATCACTATGTGCTGACGGGCCGCAAGATCTGGATCTCGACGGCCCAGGTCGCGAGCAAGATGCTGATCATCGCGCGTACCACGCCGCTCGCGCAGGCCGCCAAACCGACCGAGGGGCTCACCCTGTTCTATACCGACCTCGACCGCGAGCGCGTGGAAGTGCGCGAGATCGAGAAGATGGGCCGCAAGGCGGTCGATTCGAACATGCTGTTCATCGACAACCTGCGCGTGCCGGTCGAGGACCGCATCGGCGACGAAGGGGCGGGTTTTCGCTATCTGCTGCACGGCCTGAACCCCGAGCGCATCCTGATTGCCGCCGAAGCAATCGGTCTCGGTCAGGTGGCTTTGAAGCGCGCGACGCAGTACGCGAAGGAGCGCGTGGTGTTTGGCCGGCCGATCGGCCAGAATCAGGCGATCCAACATCCGCTCGCGCAAGCCTGGATGCAGCTCGAAGCGGCCAACCTGATGGTGTTCAAAGCCGCCTCGCTCTACGATGCCGGCCAGCCCTGCGGCGCCGAAGCCAACGCGGCCAAGTATCTCGCTGCGGAAGCCGCATTCCAGTCATGCCAGACCGCGATCGCCACGCTCGGCGGGATGGGCTACGCGAAGGAATATCACGTCGAACGCTATCTGCGGGAGTGTATGATTCCGAGGCTCGCGCCCGTGAGCCCGCAGATGATCATGTGTTTCATCGCGGAGAAAGTGCTAGGCCTGCCGAAGTCGTACTGAGCGTTTCACCTCACCGCCATGGATGTCAAACTCGTTGCCCGCACGTTAGACCTGTTCGAATTGTTCGCCGCCGAGCAACGGCCGCTGCCGCTCACCGAACTCGCGCGTTTGCTGAACGTGCCGGTGTCGAGCTGTCTCGCGCTCGCTCGCACGCTGGTGAGCCGCGGCTATCTGTACGAGGTCAGAAAACGCGGCGGCTACTATCCAACGCGTCGTTTGCAGCTGCTCGCAAGCTCCATCAATGCGGTCGACCCGATCGTCGAGATGGTGCATCCGCGACTCGTCGAATTGCGCGACGCGAGCGGCGAGACGGCGGTGCTCGGCAAGATTCACGGCACGGCCGTGGTGTATCTCGACGTGGTCGAGTCGACCAAGGCGATTCGCTATACGCGCGCGCCCGGCGAGTTGCGCCCCTTGCACGCGAACTCGATCGGCAAGGCAATTTTCGGTGAGCTCGATGCCGCCGCCCAGCAGTCACTCGGCGCGCAACTGTCGTTCGAACACTTCACCGCGGCGACCGTTGCCGACCTGCCCGCGCTCATCGCGCAAACGGCTGCAGCGAAGGCCGAAGGCTGGTGCGCCAATCTCGGCGAAAGCGCGCCGGAGTTATCGGCAATCGCGGTCGCTGTGACGATTGGGGGGGATCTATACGGCCTTTCGGTGGTGGGCCCAACCGAGCGCATACAGAAGGATCAGAAGGCCCATGCGGTCGAATTGATGCGCGTGAAGCAGGCGATCGAAGCGCAGGAACAGCAGGAGCCGCAGGAATAAGCGGCGCGTGGGGTGTTAAGTTCGAACCCCACGAAGTTTCACCCTTGTGAAGACTTAACCCCCGAGA
>DASZCB010000488.1:0-7122 GCA_035943575.1 Rhodanobacter sp.
GCTGGTGTTCCGCGCGCGCCGCGCAGGGCAGGTCACCGGCGATGCGGCGATGCTGATGGACACGGGCGAATTGCTGGAGTCGGTGAGCGCCGGTGGCGAGGCCTGGATGATGGTGCGCGGCGAGCGCTGGCGCGCACGCTGCGATACCGCGTTGCCGGCCGGTGCGCGGGTGCGCGTAGTGTCGCGGCAGGGTTTGCTGTTGTGGGTCGAGCCGGCGGGAGCCGAAGCGGAAGTTTCATGAAGGACAGGAGATGATCATGTTCGGATTCGTCGGTGTACTGATAATTCTTGGCGTGTTGCTGCTGTTCTCTGCGGTGAAGATCCTGCCGGAGTACCAGCGAGGGGTGGTCCTGACCCTGGGCCGCTACACCGGGACCAAGGGGCCCGGACTGGTGCTGCTGGTGCCGTTCGTGCAGCGGATGATCCGGGTCGACCTGCGCGTGACCGTGATGGACGTGCCGCCGCAGGATGTGATCTCGCGCGACAACGTTTCGGTGCGGGTGAATGCGGTGGTCTACTTCCGCGTGGTGGAACCCGACAAATCCGTATTGCAGGTGGAAAACTTCCTCCAGGCCACCAGCCAGCTGGCGCAGACGCGGCTGCGCTCGGTGCTGGGCCAGCACGAGCTGGACGAGATCCTGTCGCAGCGCGACTCGATCAACCACACGTTGCAGACGATCCTCGACGAGGCCACCGACCCGTGGGGCATCAAGGTCGCCAACGTCGAGATCAAAGACGTCGATCTCAACGAGACGATGGTGCGCGCGATCGCCCGCCAGGCCGAGGCCGAGCGCGAACGTCGCGCCAAGGTGATCCATGCCGAGGGCGAGATGCAGGCCGCCGAGAAACTGCGCGACGCCGCGGCGATGCTGTCGCAGCAGCCGCAGGCATTGCAGCTGCGCTACCTGCAGACATTGGCCGACATGTCCAACAACGGCAAGTCCTCGACCATCGTGTTCCCGCTGCCGCTGGATCTGATCCGGCCGCTGATGGAGGCGTTTCCGTCGAAGCCGGATCCTGCTTCGACCCGTTGAGCTGGTACTGCCGCCCAAAGCGAGTAAATAATGTCGTTCACTCCTTTGCGCAGACGAGCAAGTCACATGGATGCAACACGTTCACCCGGAAGCCTGGTCTGCGTGGGTCTCGGCATGACCCTCGGTTCGCATATCAGCCCGCTGGCGCGCAGCCATATCGAACAGGCGGACGTGGTGTTTGCCGGCCTCTCCGACGGTATCGTCGAATTGTGGCTGGGCAAGATGCACGCGGACGTACGCAGCCTGCAGCCGTACTACCGCGAGGGCAAATCGCGCATGCAGACCTACCGGCAGATGGTGGAAGCCATCCTGACCGAGGTGCGCGCGGGCAAGAAGGTGTGTGGTGTTTTCTATGGTCATCCCGGCGTGTTCGCCTGGGCACCGCACAAGTCGATCGAGGTTGCCCGCAGCGAGGGTTATCCCGCGCACATGGAGCCTGGCATTTCCGCCGAGGATTGCCTGTATGCGGATCTCGGCATCGATCCGGGCCGGTTCGGCTGCCAGCATTTCGAGGCCAGCCAGCTGCTGTTCTATCAGCGCCGGATCGATCCGACCGCCTATCTGGTGCTGTGGCAGGTGGGTCTGGTGGGCGACCAGTCACTGGCGCGCTTCTCGACCGGACCGGCCTACCGGCAGGTGCTGGTCGACGTGCTGGCGCGCGATTATCCGCTGGATCACGAGTTGATCATCTATCGCAGTGCCACCTTGCCGATCCAGCAGGCGCGGATCGAACGGGTGAGGCTGGGCGACCTGCCACAGGCGAAGGTCGAGATGGCGGACACCGTCGTGGTTCCGCCGGCTCGCCCGCTGCAGCCGGACACTGAGATCCGGGCCCGGCTTGCTGCGCTGGATCTTGCGATGGCTGGTGAGGTCAGCGCTGCGTAGGCTGGCGTCGTACCGTCGTATTTGGCATATGGCGCCTTCTGGCCAAAAACAGGCATAGTATCGGGCGGCAGGCTTGCTGGTGGGGGCATGAGGCAAGCCTTTCAGCCGATCGGTGATTTTTCGCAGTAATCGCACCAACAGGGGGTACGCATGTCGAATGTTATCGATTTTCTCGAAATGATCGGACAGGACGCGCGGCTGCGTCATGCATCGCAGGACGAGATGAAGCTGGCGCTAGCGAATGTGCAGATGGATTCGGATCTGCAGGCAGCGATTCTGGCGAAGGATCAGCCGCAGCTGGAAGCGTTGCTGGGGGCAAGTAATACCTGCTGCGTGGTTTTTCCGTGCATTGTCAGTTGTATGCAATTTGTCAGCATGAACGACGAAGATGAAATTCATCGCGAACGACGTGCCTGAGAAGCAGAGTTTCATCCATTGGCGGTTTGACGTCGGGTTTCCAGGCAAACTTGTGGTTTGATGCAGATGTTGTAGTGGACGATGTGTCGCGAGAGTATTCCGCGAAAGCATGTTTTCACCATGCTAATGATTCAACATCAGCGCTGGGTACACACCTTGCGCTGATGTTTTAGGGGCAGGCCTTTGTCGAAACGCGTTTGGCCGGGGGGCGGTCATCGCGGCGCGCCATTGAAACAATTAACAGCCAAGGGGGACTACACATGTCGGACGTTATCGATTTTCTGGAAAAGATGGGTCAGGACGCGCAGTTGCGTCATGGATCGCAGAGCGAAGTGGAGCTGGCGTTGGCAAGTGCAGAGATTGCCCCGGAGCTGCAGGCGGCCATCGTTGCCAAGGATCAGGCGCAACTGGAGGGACTAATGGGACAGTCCCCTCTTTGTGTTGTCTATTTTCCAGGAAATGAGGATGAGGAGCAGGACGACGAGAAGGAGGAAACTCCTTCCCGCGAGCCTGGAGAGAGTTCTGAGCATCCCGAGCTTCGTCGTGCCGTGGTCCCGGCGGGCTAGTCGATGTTTTCGTTGGGCAGACAGCGCTGGGCATTCTTTGCCGGCTGGATCTTGCTTGTAGCTATGCTGGCAGGCACGGCCGTTGCGGCCGTGCCTGCCGCCGATGATCCTGCGCAGCTGCTCAAGCTGGCAGACAGCGTCAAGACGTCGGATCATCCCGAGTTCCTGCGACTCGTGGGGCAGCTCAGTGATGAGGCGGCCAAGCTTTCCTCGCAGCAGAGGCTGTATCTGCGATACCTCAAGGCGTGGGAGGCCGGTTATCAAGGCGACTACGAAACTGCTACCCCGCTGTTGAATGCGGTCATCGCGGAATCCGCGGATGCCACATTGCGGTTTCGCGCGGGCACGACCATGGCGAACAACCTTGTCATCGGATCCCGCTATGAGGATGCGTTTGCTCGAATAAGCCAATTACTCGATCAGCTACCGCAGATTGTCGACAAGGATGCCCGCATACAGGCATTGGGGACTGCCGGATTTCTCTACAACGAAGCGGGTCAATACGATCTTGGCCAGCACTACGCGAACCAGATACTTTTGGAAAACCCGGGTGATGAAGGTAATTGTAAAGGCATGTTCCTTCAGGTTCAGTCGCTTTATGAGAGCGGCAAGTTTGCGACACTCGACAAGCAGCCAAGCGATGCCATAGCTGCCTGCAACAAAGCATCGGAATTTATCTTCGCCAATGCGATACGTTTCTATGTGGCGAGTTTTGACATTCAGCATGGTCGATCATCCGCTGCTATCAAGCTTTTGCAGAAAAACCATGTAGACGTCCAGCACATTGGCTACCCGGAGCTTACTTCGGATTTTGATGCCTCACTGGCGCAGGCGTACTGGAACGAAGGCGATATCACGTTGGCGCAACAGTATGCCCACGCCGCTATTGATGGCGGCGTCAAGAACGAGTTCACGAAGTCGCTGACCAGCGCCTATGAATTGTTGTATCTGATCGAAAAGAAGCAGGGCAGCCTGGAAGCAGCCCTGACCTATCACGAAAAATACATGATCGCCGACAAGGGCTATTTGAACGATGTAAGCGCAAAGGCGCTGGCCTTCCAGACGGTGCAGCAGCAAGTTGTGGCGAAAAAGCTGCAGATCGACACGTTGAACAAGCAGAATCAGATCCTGCAACTGCAGCAGTCACTCGACAAGAAAGCCTCCGAAACGAGTCGGCTGTACATCATCCTGTTGCTGACCGTGCTGGCCTTCATCGCCTTCTGGACCTATCGCATCAAGCGCTCCCAACTGAGTTTCATGAAGCTGGCCCGTCGCGACGGTCTTACTGGCATCTTCAACCGGCAGCATTTCGTCAGTACGGCCGAGCTGCAGTTGCAGTACTGCAGGAAATCGGTGCGGCCTGCCTGCCTGGTGTTGATCGATCTGGACCACTTCAAGCTCGTCAACGATAACCACGGGCATGCGGTGGGTGACCGCGTGCTCAAGCGCGCTGTTGAAGCGTGTCAGCAGCATCTGCGCTCCACCGATATCTTCGGTCGCCTCGGTGGTGAGGAGTTCGGCATCGTGCTGCCCGAGTGCACGCTGGATCAGGCGCTCAGCCGGGCCGAACAGATCCGCCTGGCGATCGCCACGGCAGCCAGCGACGAAGATGCGCTCAGCATTCCGATCTCCGCCAGCTTCGGTGTGGCTACCATCACGCGCTCCGGTTACGAGCTTCGGCAGTTGCTGATCGATGCCGACGATGCGCTGTATTGCGCCAAGCGTGGAGGTCGCAACCGGGTCAGCGCGTGCGACGACGACACGCTGCCGCGCGACCGAGCCGTTGGCGGGCTGAAGGCACGCGCGTAAGCTGCGCATCGCCTTCAGGATCTAACCAGCCCGGAACATTTGCAGGAGCGCACGCTGCCGTGCGGTATCCGTTTGCGTACAGAGTACGCTCCCGCAAAAATCGAAGGCTGTTCGGGGCCCTCTCAACGTGACGATGCGTCCTGTGGTTTTGTCGACGGTGTATCCAATCGATCAAAGTTGACGATGGCATTGAGCACCAGCGGGTAGCTGCCGATGGTTTCGCCGCGCCAGATCGGGTTGCTGGCAAACAGCAGCACGTGGCCCTTGCCGTAGCGGGCGTCGACCACCGCGGCGCGCTCGGCCATCTCGTCGCTGCCGTCGAGCAGGCCGGAAATCAGCAGATGTGCGGTATCGGCGTAGTGCAGGATCACCTGCGGACGCTGCCCGTCCGGAATCACCCACGGGTTGTTGCGCATCTGCTCGGCGTTCAGCGGCATTGCCTGCCACGGTTTGACGTCGGGCAGGGCCGGCGGCTCGATCGAGGCACGTCCTTCCGGCGCGTCGGTGTCATGCGGGCCGCCACGTCCGGTCGGGCGCTGGAAGTCCTTCGCGTTCGGCAGGCCCTTGTCGCCGGTAACCAGGTTGGAGACGGTGAACGACTGGCCGGTGGCGCTGTACAGGGCCAGCTCGTCGCGGGCGTAGCTGGTGGCGATGGGGCTGTGTCGATCGACGAACTTTGCCTGCAGCACGCTGCCGACGACTTTCAGTTTGGTGCTGGGTGTGACGAACACGCCCGGCGCCATGCCGATGTCGATGGCGAATTTCGCGGTGTCCTCGGCGGTGATCAGTAGGCCGCCGGCCTGCACGAACTGCTTGAGGTGGGCGACACCGCTGGCGCCGAGGCCGGGACGAATGTCGTCAGTGGCATCGATGTGGCCGAGGTTGGGCGTCAGCTTGGTGGTTTTCCACGGCAGCGGATTGCCCCACATCGGCAGGCCGTCGATGATCTGCTGTGCGCTGGTGCCACCAATCGGGCCGAACAAGATCACGTCGTACTTCGCGCGCAGGTCGCCTGCCTTCGCCACATCCTGGGTGCTGATGTAGTGGTACGGCACCTGCAGCTTGTCCAGCGCCATCCGCCACCAGCCTTCGGTCTGGGTATCCAGCCAGGTGTGCATCAGCGCGATGCGCGGCAGCTTTGCGGCCGGCATGTCGATCGCAGCCAGACCCTGCGGCACCGCGAGCGGCTCGCTGATCAAGCTCATCGGCGCGTTGAGGATCGCGCTGTCGGTGACCCGTACCACCTGCACGTCGAACAGGTCGCCCATCGACCAGGCGGTGTCGTCGTACGGATGCTGCTGCGGATCCTTCGGTGACCAGTACTGACGATCGAGCAGGGTGTCCGCGATGCGCGAATACGGCTGATCCATGCGCACCACATAACTGCCGGCGGCGAACGTGCGTGAGCTGGCCTTGATGGCCTTGCCGTCGTCGTCCTTTGCCATGGGTAATGTCACGGTGACTGGTGCCGACAGGCGGCTGACTTCCGCATGCTGTAGCTGCATGATTCGCAGCAGCTGCGCGCGCGAACCGCTGCGGCCGTCGTCGGCCGGAAACACATAGGCGGCCGGTCCGGCCTGCTGTGGTTTCTCGATCGAGCGCTTGCTCTTCAGGTAGAAGTTCTTCAGGAACAGCTGGCTGTTGCCGGAAAAATAATTCAATGCGGTCAACAGGCCAGTCTGCTCGTAGTTGTTGTTGTCGCGCTGCGACCACAGCACGGTCGGTAGCGGCGGGTTCGGCCGGTACCAGGTGCGCTGGTAGTCGCTTGGGTCGAGGATGCGCTGCACGGTGTCGGCGCCGTCGTTGCCGAAGGTTTCATAGAGCCGGCTGACGCCGTTGTGCATGGCGGCGATGAACATCAGATAGCCCGGACTCCAGGTATCGAAGTCGCCATGGGTGAACACGCCGGGCATGCCGAGCGTGGTCATCTGCTGCACGTTGTCCCAGCCCAGCTGCTGCCACTCGCCGGTGAGGATCGGATCGATCCACGCGTTGTACGGGCCGTCGCCGACGGTGTTGTCGTACAGGAACGGCACCGATTCGTGCAGGTCGTGCAGCACCTGCGCATGCCAGCCGATATAGGTGTCCGCCACGCTGCGGGTAAGGTTCAGCGTCATCGCCATCGCGTCGCGGTTGTTGTCGTGCGCGACGTAGTGGCCCCAGTACATCAGCGGCGGCTGATGCTGGCCGGGATGCGCCAGGTGCCAGTTGTAGAGATCCACCATGCGGTCGCGGCCATCGACCTCGACAATCGGCGTGATCAACGTGATCACGTGCGAGCGGATGCGCTGGATGTACGGCGCGTCGTCCACCGTGAGTCGGTAGGCCAGTTCCATCAACGCGGTGGGCGCGCCGGTTTCGTTGGAGTGGACGGTGCCGGTGATGTAGTAGACCGGTGTGGACTGTGTGAT
>DASZCB010000489.1:0-4899 GCA_035943575.1 Rhodanobacter sp.
AATTGTGTGGCTGGTATCGCGAGCAGCCGTGGCTGGCGCGTCGCGACGACGACATGCCGATGGCACTGCCGGCGGTGCTGGGCAAGGATGACGAGGACTGATCCGGCGCTGCGGCTCGACGTACCCTGATTATTTCGTCCCGATTATTTCGCGGCAGGCGGTTTTCCCGCCGCGCATCTCCGCGCATACTTGCGCGGTGGATACTTCCGCCTATCATCACTCGCCGTTTTCGCTGGAGCTCAGCGTCATCGTGGTATCCGCCGACAGCGGGTCCGCGCTGCGCGAATGTGTGCGCACCGTGCTGGCCAGCACGGTGCCGCTGGAACTGATCCTGGTCGACAACGCCTCGCGTGACGGCGTGCCGTCGGCGACCGCGCGCGCGTACGAGCGCGACCCACGGCTCAAGGTAATCTATAACCACAAAAATATTGGGTTTGGCCCGGCGGTGAACCTCGCCGCCAAGCAGGCACGCGGTCACGCGTTGCTGGTACTCAATCCCGACTGCGTGCTGCACGAAAACGATCTGCCGCGCCTGTTGACCCTGCTTGCCGGCAAGCCGAAGGCAGGCCTGATCGGCGCCGTGGTATGCGATGCCGATGGTCGTCCCGACCCGGCTTCATGGCGGCGCGATCCGCTGCTGCAGCGTTCGCTCAACAGCCTGCTCGGGCGCCACGGCGAGAAGATCAATGTGGAGCAGGAGATTCCGGCCGAGGTGATCGAGGCCGAGGCGGTGTCGGGTGCGCTGATGTTGCTGCCGCTCGCGATGTTCCAGCGGCTCGGTGGTTTCGACGAGGACTATTTCCTGCATTGCGAGGATCTTGATCTGTGTCGCCGCGTGCGCGATCTGGGCTATCAGGTATTGCTGGCCGGCGATATCCGCGTGCAGCACGGCAAGGGCAGTTCCAGCCGGCATCGGCCGGTATTCGTCAGCCGCTACAAGCATCGCGGCATGTGGCGATGGTTTCGCAAGCACGATCCGGCCGCGCGCAATCTGCTGGTGGCTGCTGTGGTGTGGCTGGGTATCTGGACGCATTTCCTGCTACAGATTCCCGGTCAGCTGTGGCGACGATTGCTGCGTCGATGACTGCGTCGCGACGGATCACCGCGCTGGCGACGCTCGGTCTGCTGGCGATGACCGCGGTATGGGGTTCGACCTTCGTGCTGATCAAGGACGTGGTCGCGCGCATGCCGGTGGCAGATTTCCTGGCCGTGCGTTTCGTGATCGCCGCGCTGGTGATGCTGGCGCTGTTCGCGCGGCCGGTGCTGCGGCTCGGCCGACGACAGATCATGCGCGGCCTGCTGCTCGGTATCGTCTACGGCGCGGGCCAGCTGCTGCAGACATGGGGGCTGTCGCTGATCGCGCCCAGCGTCAGCGGTTTCGCCACCGGCATGTATGTGGTGTTCACGCCGATCCTCGCGATGCTGCTGTTGCGCCAGCGTATGGCTGGCGTGGTGTGGCTGGCGGTGCTGCTGTCCACCGCCGGGCTGGCGCTGTTGTCGCTCAACGGCGTCTCGGTCGATCTAGGCGTATGGCTGACCCTGGCCTCGGCCGCGCTGTACGGTCTGCACATCGTCGGGCTCGGCCTGTGGTCGCGCAAGGGCGAGGCATTTGGCATGTCCGCGGTGCAGATGGCGGCGATCGCGGCGGTCTGCCTGCTCGCCACCGCACCGCACGGGCCGATGCTGCCGCCGGATCGCAGTGCGTGGTTCGCCGTGCTGTACATGGCACTGATCGCCGGTGCCGGCGCGATGCTGATGCAAACGTGGGCGCAGTCGCATCTGCCGGCTACCCGGGCGGCGATCGTGATGACCACCGAGCCGGTGTTCGCTGCTGTGTTCGCGGTGGCGCTGGGCAGCGATGTGATGAGCTGGCGCATGTTGCTCGGCGGTGGCCTGATTCTGGCCGCGATGTATCTGGTCGAATTGATGCCGCAGGGCGGCAAGGCCGCCAATGAGCTGTCGGCCGAGGCAGCGCATCACGAAGTGTGAACGCGTTCGCGCGCGCCATCAGTTTCTGTGCCGATCGACCGGCACTTGCATGAGCGATCAGCGCGCGAGGAGCATGCGACGGCCAGTCCGCTCCCCGAAATCCCATCCCCATGACTGGCACTTGAGGAGATGCACATGCTGAAAGCAACGATCGGGCTGGCGCTACTGGTTGCAGCGATGTTTCCGGCGATGCCGGTCGATGCCGCCTGTAGCAAGTCGGCGGATCCAGAACAGGTAGTGCAGGCACAACTGGTGGCCTACAACGCGCACGACGTGGAGGCTTTTGCCGCCTGTTATGCGGACAACGTCATCGTCACAGACCTCAGCGGCAAGCACCCGGTGGTTAAGGGCATTGCCGCGTTGAAGACGGAGTACGCCTTCCTGACCAAGGTGCCGAAGGCGTTCCGCGTGCAGATCGTCAAGCGGATCGTCAACGGTTCGATCGTGGTCGATCATGAGCGCGTCCTCGGCCTCCCGGCGGACAAGGGGACGCCCGAGAGCGTCGCGGTCTACGAAGTTCGCGCCGGCCGGATTCTCAACGTGTGGTTTCCACCGGCGCCGTGACGGCCTTGGCCCGAGCTGCGCGCGGCTGCAGCGCGATTCGCACCAAGTAGACGATGATCGCCACGTTGCCGACCAGGGTGGCCAGCTTGAGCCAGCCGAAGCGATGCAGCGTTTCGTACAGTTCCAGCGGGATCAGCGAGCCGGTGGCGATCACCGTGAACCATTCTGCCCAGTGTTTGCCGAGCCAAAGGCCGATGCCCTCGATACCGAACAGCACGGCATAGCCGAGCGCGACCAGTCCGATCGCGACGAATTTGCTCGGCCCGAAATCCTGCAGCAGGCCGACCAGTTTCCAGCGCAAGCCATTGCTGTCGGCCAGCGAAAGATGTTCCAGCCAGTGCACCAGTCGCTCGAAGTTCTGCTGGCGATCCAGATGAAATGCCGCGATCGCCACCAGCACCAGACACAGCGTCTTGACCACCTCGTAGATCGCGATGACGCGCAAACCGGGATGACGCTGGGCCGTGGCCGGGCTCGGCGCGGTGGAAGGACTGGCGGCGATGCTTTCGATCTCGGACATGTCGGGGAACTGGACGGGCAGACCGCTATTGTCCTTACCTGCGCGTGATTGGCCAGTGCGCATTGGCATGGCGTCGTGCATGGCAAGCCAGGTTACTCGTGTGGGAGCGGCTTCAGCGGCGATGAGCTTCATCGCGCTGCCAGAGGCATCGCGGCTGAAGCCGCTCCTGCAAGAGCGTCGAATGACGCCTCAGCAGCAGCGCCCTCCGCCGCTCTTGTAGCGCGCTTCCTGTCGCTCGCGGAAGAACTCCGCGTAACTGGGTACCTTGCGCTCGGGATGGTGTTCGCGCAGGTGCCTCACGTAGACATCGTAGTCGGGCACGCCACAGCACAGGCGTGCGGTCTGCACTGCCCATTTGCGCATGGATTGGAAGCTCACCTTCATCCTGACCTCCTCAGCCGACCACGCTGCTCAGCGCCACATACGGTTCTTCGTGCGCGGTCGGATGATTGGTTTGCCACGCACGGATCAGCGCGCGCAGCGAGAACGCGACCATCGTCACGATCAGCAGCATGAACAGGCCGGTGAGCGCCATGTCGACGTAGTTGTTGGTCACGATCTGCTGCATGGCGACTGGCGTCTTGGCTGGCGCCAGCAGCTTGCCGTCCTGCATCGCCTGCGCATATTTCTGTGCGGCAGCAGTGAAACTGATGGGGCCGCTGAGTTTCTCCCAGCCGGCGACCATCGTGCAGACGATCAGCCAGATCGCCGGGATACCCGGCACCAGCACATAACGCTCGCGTTTCAGCTTCACCACCACCACGGTGGCCAGCATCAAGGCGATCGCGGCGAGCATCTGGTTGGCGATGCCGAACAACGGCCACAGCGTGTTGATGCCGCCGAGCGGATCGACCGCGCCCTGGTACAGGAAGTAGCCCCACAGGCCGACGCAGATCGCGGTGGCGAGAAGGTTGCCGGTCCACGATTCGGTTTCCTGCAGCGGCTTGTGAATCAGCCCTGCGATTTCCTGGATCATGAAGCGGCCCACGCGGGTGCCGGCATCGACCGTGGTGAGGATGAACAGTGCCTCGAACAAGATCGCGTAGTGGTACCAGAACGCCATCATGCCGCCACCGGGGATGATGTTGTGCAGCAGCTGCGCCATGCCTACGGCCAGCGTCGGCGCACCGCCGGCGCGGCCGAGGATGCTGGATTCGCCGATGTTCTTCGCGGTCTGCAGCAACTCGTCCGGCGTCACCACGAAGCCCCACTGGCTGATTGTGGTGGCGGCGTCCTGCACGGTGCTGCCGACGATGGCGGCCGGCGAGTTCATCGCGAAGTACACGCCCGGGTGCAGCGAGGCGGCGGCGATCAGCGCCATGATCGCCACGAACGCTTCCATCAGCATGCCGCCGTAGCCGACCAGTCGAGCCTGGCCCTCGTTGGCGAGCAGCTTGGGCGTGGTACCGGAGGCGATGATCGAATGCCAGCCGGACACCGCGCCGCAGGCGATGGTGATGAACAGGAACGGGAACAGGTTGCCCTGGAATACCGGACCGGTGCCGTCGATGAACTTGGTCACGGCCGGCATCTGCAGGGTCGGCGCGGCGAGAAAGATCGCCAGCGCCAGCAGCGCGATGGTGCCGATCTTGAGGAAGGTGGAGAGGTAATCGCGCGGTGCCAGCAGCAACCACACCGGCAATACCGAGGCACAGAAACCGTAGGCGATCAGCAGCCAGGCCAGCGCCTTCGCATCAAAGTCGAACAGTGGCGCCAGCGTGGCCGAATCGGCCACGGTCTTGCCGAACGCGATTGACGCCAATAGGAGAACCAGGCCGATGATCGACACCTCCAGAATCCTGCCCGGGCGGAACCAGCGCAGGTAC
>DASZCB010000490.1:0-2551 GCA_035943575.1 Rhodanobacter sp.
CGCCATCAACGGTCTCGCGCCGGCGTCCTACAACGTGGCCGCGTCGAACATCAAGGCGCCTTATCAGTACGAGCTTCAGCTGTACTGGCAGCAGGCGCTCAAGAACAACTGGTCGTTCAATCTGGAAACGGGGTTCAGCAAGCTCAAGCGCATCATCGACGACGAGTGCTGGAACGATGGCATCACCGCCTATGCCAATTCGCATGGCTACCCAAACTACGCCGATCAAAGCGGCTGCACGGAAATCAATCCGGGGTATGCGCAGGTGTTCACGCGCGACTACGCCGGCAATGGCCAGACCTCGTCGCTGACGCTGCCGGCCAATTTCTTTGGCCCGAAGGCCAAGCGCACCTATGCGCATGCCACCTTCCAGTTGATGCACGCGCGCACCGTCGACGAGCCCTACTTACTCGACCTGAGCTACACCTGGGCGCACCTGTACGGCAACGATGATGGCTACCTGAGCCTGAGCGAGCGCTACAACGGCGGCGCGGGCGAGCAGCCGTTGTGGGACTACCCGGGCCTGATGGAATACAGCAATGGCAACCTGGCCTCGGACATCCGCCATTCGCTGAAGCTCAACGGCGTCTACTACTTCCCGTGGGGCCTGCGCATCGGCAGCATCCTGACGATGCACACCGGCAAACCTCTGAGCTGCTTCGGCAGCCACCCCTCGCCTGATCTTCTTGAAGGCAACTACGACGGCGCGCTCAACCACTACTGCAACAACGCGCCTGCGCCGGCTGGCACGGCGGGACGCCTGCCGTTCTTCTGGCAATGGGATCTCGGCGTCGGCTACGACTGGTCGGTCGGAGCCAAAAACCATTTCAGCATCGACTTGCAGATGCAGAACGTGACCAATCGCAAGGGCGTGATCGACCGCTACCAGACCTTCGATACAGGCCAGGAACTCAGCAACGGCTATTGGTCGCACGACTATCGCTACGGCGCTCCGGCTTATCAGGCTCCGCGCTCGACCACGCTCGTATTCCGCTACAGCTTTCAGTAACCGATGCGCGTCGGCGAAAGCCGGCGCTCATCTGCGCAAGCGGGGCGCTGTTTAAACCATCGGTTCGATCTCCCGCTCTTCCTCCCTCTCCCGCGACGCGGGTGAGGGCGAGCGACACGGATGCTGCATCACCTTGCTCATTCACAGAGATACCCCATGAAAAAATATCTGTTGCATCTCGCTTGTGGGCTCGCAGGTATTGGAGTCTTCCTGGTTAGCCCGGCCTATGCCGTGATTGCCGGTGGCATGACGGCGAATCACTACTACTACCCCGCCTCGACCATCGCGAATGCCGATGGCTTGTATGGTTACAACGGACTCGATGCCTCCATCCGGGTGACCCACGAGCCGGGCAATACCGGCAATACGTATTACGCCAGTCAGTTTTTCTGGACGATCAACGTCAACCAGGGCGGTTACACCGGAATCCAGCAAAACTCGGGCACGACCAAGACCGTTCTCTTTTCGATCTTCGGTCAAACCTACGATTCCAGTGTCGACAAACCAGGTTCCGCCTCGGGTGCGGTATGCCAATCTTTTGGCGGCGAAGGCACGGGCACTCAATGCCTGTACACCACGAAAAGCACCAAGACGCCAGCATGGAAAGAGGGGGTCATGTACGCCTTCCACGTGAAGTACGTGGGGGAGACAACGATTCCCGCGGGACAGGCCGATGCAGGTGCAAACTACCTGTGGCAGGCCTCAATCACCGATACCAGCACGGGCACGACCACGGTTATCGGAACAATCCATTCGCCAGCGAGCAACGGCATATTGCAAGCGGTCGTGCCGCAGTTCGTCGAAAATTTCACCCAGGGAACACAGCAGTATTCCTCCTGCTCTCAAGTGCCCCCCACGACCGCAGTGTTCTACGCTCCGATCATGTACGACCCGGCGAACAACGCCGCACAAACCAACAACGCCTCGACACAAACCTATGGTGATTGCGCGTCCATCGCCAGTTCGATGACGAACCCGGACAACACGGCCATTTCCACTATCAACCAGTCTTTCGGCGCGTCTTTCATTGCCAAGAACCCCGTCAAGAACTACTGCGCGGATACGCTGGGTGGCAACTATATGGCCCTCAATACCTGTACGGGCAGCGGCAGCTCATTCTCGGCGGTTGCCGATCAGCTGTTGGCAAACGATGCAAGCAACCGGTTGAATCTGGTCGATCAGAGCGTTTGCCTGCAGGCAAATGGCAGCAGTGCCGTACTTACCACAAGCTGCGCCGCCGTCAGCAGCCAGGAATGGCTGTACATGCCTGACTCGGAGGCTTGGTTCAACGTAGGCGCCAGTCAATGCCTCAATGCTGCCGGCGGTGCCGGGCGGAAGAGCCCGGTAAATCTTTTTAATTGTAATTCGAACGGCTATCAGCAGTGGATCTCGACTCAGCCGTAAGCGTGTTCATTCCAGGGCGACCAGGCTTATCAGGCTCCGCGCATGACCATGCTCGTGTTCCGCTACAGCTTTCAGTAACCGATACGCGTCGGCGAAATGCCGGCGTTCACCTGCGCAGGCGGGGGTGCTGTTCAAACC
>DASZCB010000491.1:0-2875 GCA_035943575.1 Rhodanobacter sp.
CCCCGACCGCTACCACCGCGCCATCGAGCACGCCCACCACATGGTTGCGCCAACCGAACTCGCCCGCCCCGTCGATGAAGGCCCGGCGCAGGAACGCCTGCGCATCGCCCACCCCCGACACCGCGAACACATAGTCGAACGCGGCCGGCCCGGAGCTGTGGATCAGCGGTATCGCGGCCGCCACGTCGGCTGCCAGCGCCGGGCGAAAGGTCAATCCATCCATCGTCATCGAACCTCCCCTGCGACATTCCGTCCGAGGTTAGCGCAATCCGGCCGAACCTCCCCGACGGCAAGCGACTAAACTAGGGTGCTTATGCGTGGCCTGATCCCCGACAGCTTCATCGATGAACTGCTTGCCCGCGTCGACATCGTCGACGTGATCGAGCGGCGGGTACCGTTGAAGAAGGCCGGACGCGAGTGGACCGCCTGCTGCCCGTTCCACAACGAGCGCTCGCCGTCGTTCTACGTCAGCCCGGCCAAGCAGTTCTTCCACTGTTTCGGCTGCGGCGCGCACGGCAGCGCGGTGAAGTTCCTGATGGACTACGAGCGGCTGGAGTTTCCCGACGCGGTCGAGGAACTGGCACAGACGGTCGGCCTGAAGGTACCGCGCGAGGGTGGTCGCGAGGCCGCGCCGCGCGAGGACAAGACCGACCTGTACGCGCTGCTGGACGCCGCCGCCAGCTGGTACGAAGGCGAGCTGCCACGCAACGCCGACGCGCAGGCCTACTGCAAGAAGCGCGGACTGGATGCGGAGACGATCAAGCGCTTCCGCCTCGGCTGGGCACCGGCCGGCTACGACGGCGTGATCAAATCGCTCGGCAACAGTCCGCGACGGATGGAACTGCTGAACGAAGCCGGCATGGTCGCCAGCAGCGAGCAAGGCCGCAAGTACAACCGCTTCCGCGAGCGACTGATGTTCCCGATCCTCGACCGCCGTGGCCGGGTGATCGCATTCGGCGGCCGCGTGCTCAGCTCGGAGCAGTCCCCCAAATACCTCAACTCGCCCGAGACCCCGCTGTTTCACAAGGGTCGCGAGCTGTTCGCGTTGTGGCAGGTGAAGCAGGCCAACGCGAATCTGCTGCGGATCGTGGTGGTCGAGGGCTACATGGATGTGATCGCGCTGCACCAGGCCGGCCTGCCGATCGCGGTGGCAACGCTGGGCACGGCGACCACGCCGGAGCACACCGAGGTGCTGTTCCGCGCCGCGCCGGACGTGGTGTTCTGCTTCGACGGTGACCGCGCCGGCCGTGCCGCGGCGTGGAAGGCGCTGGAATCGGCGCTGCCGCGATTGCGCGATGGCCGCCAGGCGTATTTCCTGTTCCTTCCCGATGGCGAGGATCCCGATTCGCTGGTGCGCAAGGAAGGCAGGGACGGCTTCGAGCAGCGCATCAAGCAGGCGATGCCGCTGTCGGATTATTTCTTCAACGAGCTGTCGCACGATGTCGAGATGGGTAGCCTCGACGGCCGCGCGCGGCTGGCCGAACGCGCCCGCCCGCTGATCGCGAAACTGCCCGACGGCGCGTTCCGCGATCTGATGGCGCAGGAACTGGAAAAGCGCAGTGGTGCCCGCGCGATGCTGCAGGCCGACCCGGCCGCGCATCGCGCGGTGCAGCGACCGGTGGCGGTGCAGCGCAGCCTGGTGCGCAGCGCGATCTCGCTGCTGCTGGCGCAACCTGGCCTGGCCGATCAGGTGGAGAAGCCTTATCGCTTCCTGCGCCTGGACAAGCCTGGCGTGGGCTTGCTCGCCGAACTCATCGAGCTGGCCCGCTCGCGTCCCGGCATCAATCCGGCGATGCTGGTGGAGCACTTCGCCGAGCGGCAGGAATATCTGTCGCTGCAGAAATTGATGGCCTCACTGTCGGTCGGCGAGCCGGAAATCCAGCGGATCGAATTCTTCGATGCACTGCTGCGGATGGAAGATCAGGCGATCACCCAGCGCCGCGACGCGCTGACCAGCAAGAGCCGCGAAGGGCCGCTGGACAGCGCCGAAAAAGCCGAGTTGCGTGAACTGCTGGCCGCACGCGGCCGCACACCACCGGCCGCTTCGGCGTGATCGTGATCACGTGCCGCATGCCGATGGACGCCTCGCGTCATCCGGCGCTGCCGAACATCAACGACAACCCGACTGTGGGATCATGCGCCGCTGCCACCACGCAGATTTCGCATGAAGCGCAAGGATATCGATGGATCTTCTGCAACGACTGATCATGATCTTCGCGGAGAACGGCTATCTCGCCGTCTTCATCGCGCTGATGATCTGCGGCGCCGGTCTGCCGTTGCCGGAGGACATCACCCTGGTCGCCGGCGGCGTGATCGCCGGGCTCGGCTACGCGAACGTGCACGCGATGTTCGCGCTGACGATGTTCGGCGTACTGCTGGGTGACGCGGCGATCTTTCTGCTGGGTCATCACTACGGTGCTCGCATCCTGCAATGGCGTTTCGTGGCGCGCGTGCTGACCCCGGAACGCTATGCCATGGTGCAGGAAAAGTTCGAAAGGTACGGCAATCGCATGCTGTTCTTCGCGCGCTTCCTGCCCGGCATGCGCACCACGGTCTATCTCACCGCCGGCACCACGCATCGGGTTTCGTTCCTGCGCTTCCTGCTGATCGACACGCTGGCTGCGCTGATCAGCGTGCCATTCTGGGTGTACCTGGGTTACTTCGGCGCCGACAATCACGAATGGCTGGTGATGTGGATACGCCGCGGGCAGAGCAGTTTGTGGGCGCTTGTCGGCATCTTCGTGCTGATCGGGCTGGTGGTGTGGTGGCGGCGTCGACGCTGCGCCAACCAGGCAACGACCAACAACGACTGAACTTATCCAGCCTGCGACGCGGGCTGGATAAGCTCATGTAGGCCGATCAACGCGGCACGTTG
>DASZCB010000492.1:0-7744 GCA_035943575.1 Rhodanobacter sp.
GGCAACAAGTAAGCAACGTTCGTGATCTTTGCCGGGGATGCCTCGGTCCATGCAACGTGCAAGCAGTAGCCGGACCTCAGCCTGGTAGATCGTGGATCCCCGCACGCCCGGCGATGATCTGCGCCAGCACATCCGGCGCGTACTCGAACGAGTCGTAGTACAGCCGCTCTTCCGGCAGGCCGGCATCAAGGAACAACGGATGCGCGGCATCGATCATCGCCGGCGGCCCACTCATGTACAGGTCATGGCCGGACAGGTCAGGCTGGTCGGCCAGCAGCGCTTCGTGCACCAGCCCAATGCGCAGACCCGCGCTCTGATTTGGGTCGGACACTACCGCATGGAACTGCAGATTCGGCAATTCGCTGGCCCAGCGTTCGGCCAGCTGGCGCAGATACAGATCCGCCGCCGTGCGCGCGCCCCAGTACAACTGCATCGGCCGACGCGTGCCCAGCGCAATGAAGTGCTCGACGATCGCCTTGACCGGCGCGAAGCCGGTGCCGCCGGCCATGAACAGCATCGGCCGTTCGGAATCCTCGCGCGGCACGAAGGTGCCCAGCGGCCCTTCGATACGCAGGTGATCGCCCACCTTCAACGCATCGTTGACCCACGAGGTGAAACCGCCGCCGGCCACATGCCGCACGTGCAGTTCGATCATGCCATCCGCCTGCGGGCCGTTGGCGATCGAGAACGGCCGCCGCCTGCCGTCCTCCAGCAGCACATCCACATACTGGCCGGGCAGCCGGTTGAGCCGGCGCTCGCCGTGCGCGGGCAGCAGGCGCACACCGGTCACGTCCCACGCCAGCGGCCATTTGTCGGTCACCACCATGCCGAGCTGACGCCGCGCGATGTCCTCCACCGAGGTCACCTCGCGTGCCTCCAGCAGCAGATCACTGGTCGGCACCGCCTGGCATAGCAGCACCGCATGGTGCGCCAGCGCACTGGCACTCAGCGCCAGCGGCGGATTGCGTGGATATTCGCAATGCCCGTGCAGCAAGGTCGCCTTGCAGCTGCCGCAAACACCAGCGCGACAGGAATACGGCAACGCCACGCCCGCCCGCTGCGCTGCTTCCAGCACGGTTTCACCAGCAGCCACGGAGAACTGGCGGTCGGAGGATTTGAGGGTAACGGTAAACACCAGGTGCATTGTCGTTGCGATCGCAGCGGACAACAATGCGGGCTCGACACACAGGAATCAACGATGAGCCTCTGGAAACAGCCCACCGACCTCGCTCGCATCAACACGTGGAGCGCCAACACCATGATGGAGACGCTGGGTATCCACATCACAGCGATCGGCGACGACTGGCTGCAGGGCACTATGCCGGTCGACCACCGCACCCACCAGCCGTATGGCCTGCTGCACGGCGGCGCCTCGGTGGTGCTGGCCGAGACGCTCGGCAGCACCGCCGCGATGCTCACGCTGGATCCAGAGAAGGAGTTGGCGGTCGGCCTCGACATCAACGCCAACCACATCCGCGGCGTGCGTAGCGGCACCGTCACCGGTACCGCGCGGATGCTGCATCTTGGCCGCACCACCCAGGTGTGGGAAATCCGCATAGAGAACGAGGACGGTGCACTGGTGTGCATCTCGCGCATCACCATGGCGGTGATTGCCGCGCGCACCGTGGGACTGCGTTGAGCGTGACTTTCCCGCGAACACCCGCCCCTCACCTCAATCCTCTCCCCATCAAGGGGAGAGGAAGCGAACGCAAAGGCCGCACCACTTGATAGCAACCGACAAGCCTTACGCCAGTCTCACGCCCGACCTGGTGCTCGACGCCGTCAGCGCCTGCGGACTGTGGCCGGACGGCCGCCTGCTGGCGCTGAACAGTTACGAGAACCGCGTGTGGCAGGTCGGGCTGGAACAGGTCGGCACGGTGCCAACCGCGCCGGTGATCGCGAAGTTCTACCGGCCCGGTCGCTGGAGCGACGCGGCGATCGTCGAGGAACACAGCTTCGCGCAGGAGCTGGCTGATGCCGAGCTGCCGGTGGTCGCACCGCTCGCGTTCGATGGCTATACCTTGCTGCGCCACGACGGCTTCCGCTACGCGCTGACGCCACGCCGCGGTGGTCGTGCGCCCGAGCTCGAGGCGATCGATCAGCTGCAGTGGTTGGGCCGGCTGATCGCGCGCATGCATGTCGTCGGCGCACGTGCGCCTTTCGTCCATCGCGGCCGGCTCGATCGCGACACGATGGTGCAGCAACCGATGCAGGCCGTGCTCGACTCGTCGTTGTTGCCGACTTCGCTGCAGACGAATTACCGCGCGGCGGCGACGCGCCTGGATGCCGCCATCGCCGCACGCACGCAGGCGATCGGCCCGCTGCGGCAGCTGCGTCTGCACGGCGATTGCCATCCGGGCAATGTGCTGTGGACCGATGCCGGCCCGCACTTCGTCGACTTCGACGATGCGCGCACCGGCCCGGCGGTGCAGGATCTGTGGATGCTCGCCAACGACGAACGCGCGATGGAAGCAGTGCTCGAGGGCTATCGGCAGTTCCGCGATTTCGACGATAGCGAATTGATGCTGATCCCGGCGCTTCGCGCGATGTGCCAGCTGCACTATGCCGGCTGGATCGCCGCGCGCTGGCATGATCCGGCGTTCCCCGCCGCCTTCCCGTTCGCCGCCGAATCGCGCTGGTGGGAACAGCACATCGCCGACCTGCACGAGCTGGCCGACGAACTCGAATAACGATCGGCGCGCCGATACGGCTTTCGCGCGTACCGGATCCGTCGGAACTTTCATCCACGCGGCCAAGCAGGCATGCTTGGCCGGGTATCCTGTGCGAGTGTCCCCCATGAAGCGATCCAAGACTGCCGCTCTGCTGCTGATGGGCACGGCTCCACTGTTGCTGAGCGCGTGCGACCGCAGCGAAAGCGCGGCGCGCGAGGGTGTGTACACCTCGGTCGAGACCTGCGTAACGCAGACCAACGACCGCAACACCTGCCAGCAGGCATTTGACAAGGCGCAGAAGGACGCCGCGGCCACTGCGCCGCGTTTCGCCAATCGCGAAGCATGCGAAGCCAGCTACGGAAAAGAACAGTGCGCCGAGCGCAATGACGGCGCCAGCCATTCGTTCTTCGGCCCGCTGATGACCGGTTTCTTCCTGTCGCAGATGCTGCGCAACGGTTCGCCGATGAGCGGCTTCAACAGCGCGCCGGCGTTCCGCGACAGCAATGGCGGCTGGCAACAGCCAGCCCCCGGCGGCGCTGGTGGAGGCGTCTATCGCAGCGGTGCCAGCAGCGCGATGGTGCCGATCAACACCACGGCCGATCGCGCGGTCACCACCAGCCGTTCCGGCTTCGGCAGATTCGGCGGCAGTCGCGGCTTCGGCAGCTGATGCGCCGCATTGCACTGGCCGAGCGCCCTGATTGGCGCAGCAAAGCCGCCGAGTGCGGCTTCGGTTTCCATACCATCGACGATGCGCCGTACTGGGACGAATCCGCCTACTACGCGTTCAGCCTGCGCGAGATCGAGCACGACATCGAAGCACCCAGCGAGGAACTGCATGCGATGGCGCTCGATCTGCTCGACGGCATCGTCGGCAACGAACAGCAGCTGCGCCAGCTGGCGATTCCCGAGCCCTATTGGGACTGGATCGCGCGGAGCTGGCGCGAGCGCCAGCCGCATTTGTACGGCCGCATGGATTTTGCCTACGACGGCAACGGCCCGGCGAAACTCTATGAGCTGAACTACGACACGCCGACCTCGCTGTACGAGGCCGCGTTCTTCCAGTGGCAATGGCTGGAGGATCAGCTCGCGCGCGGCCAGCTGCCGTCCGGCAGCGACCAGTTCAACTCGATCTACGAGTCGCTGGTGGAAGCATTCGGCACGATTGCGCGCGGCATCGCGCGACCGTTCCACTTCGCTGCCATGCGCGACTCGATGGAAGACCAGGGCACGGTCGCCTATCTACGCGACTGCGCGCTGCAGGCCGGCATCGACTGCGGCACCTTGGCGATAGAGGACATCGGCGTGTCGACCGACGGCCGCTTCACCGATCTGGACGACCGGGTGATCGGCGCGTTGTTCAAGCTGTATCCGCTGGAGGACATGTTCCGCGAAGCGTTCGGTGCGTACCTGCCGCGCTCCGGCCTGCAGCTGATCGAGCCACCGTGGAAGGCCTTGCTTAGTAACAAAGGCATCCTGCCGCTGCTGTGGGATGCGCATCGCGGCCATCCGAATCTGCTGGCGGCCGAGTTCGACGACGGCGGCGAACTGCCGCGCGGCTGGGTGCGCAAGCCACTGCATTCGCGCGAGGGCGCGAACATCGCGATGCATCTGGCCGATGGCCGCGAGTTGCGCACCGACGGCCCGTACCGCGACGGCCCATGCATCCGTCAGGCCTGCCATTCGCTGACCAGCTTCGACGGCCACTACCCACTGATCGGCAGCTGGATCGTCGGTGACCGCGCCTGCGGCATCGGCATCCGCGAAGACAACTCGCTGATCACGCAAGACAGCGCTCGCTTCGTGCCGCACGCGATCGTCGAGGAAACGCGTGGTGTGCTGATCGCGTGAGTCGCGTTGCCGCGTGCCAATGACATCGGTGTGAAAGATCACGACGCTCTGCGCAGATGGCATCGGTCCCGCTCGGCTAAGCTTGTGCTTTTTGAGCGAGGCCACACGTGCGTAACATCCTCTTTCGCCTGATCGGCGTTCTCGAAATCGCCGGTGGCTTCTATGGCGTGGCCGCGATGCTGCATCGGCTTTTGCCGTTCGGTGCGCAAGACAGTCTGGTCGCGCTGATCGGTCTGGCGTTGTACGGCTTCGTGCTGGCCGCCGGGGTGCAGTTGATGACCGGCAGCGAGCACGGTGTGCGCATGTCGGGCTGGGCGCAGCTGCTGCAGCTGCCGCTGATCGCGTTTCCGGTCTTCAGCTATGCGCTGCACTGCGGCGCCTTCGTGAATGTGTTCGCCACGCTGCAGGCCGCGCCGCGACTTGGCATCGACTGGCACTTCGGCAGCCAGGGCTTCGTGCTCGCGGTGGCCGGCCCGGCCGTCTCGCGGCTCGGCATCAACCTGCTGGCGCTGCTGTCGTGGCTGGTGCTCAGGCTGCGCTGAGTCATGCCTGACCGGGCGCGCACGCTATCATGTGCGGATGAACTCACCTGACCAGCTGCCGCCGGCACCGACCCTGCCCGTTATCCGCCTGAAATCCGATCGCAACCCCGGTCATCCCTGGGTATGGTCGGCGCAGATCTACAAGCCGGAGTCGAAACTGCCGCCAGGCAGCGTGGTCGAGGTGCAGGACGTGAAGGGCCGTTTCGTCGGCCGCGCGTTCTGGAACGGCCATGCGCGGATCGCATTGCGCTTGCTCGACAGTCATCCGGACGTGGCGATCGACGCCGACTGGATCGCCGCGCGCATCGCCCGTGCCGTGCAGCTGCGCCGCGACTGGTTGCAGCTCGATCAGGTCAGCGACGCCTGGCGCGTGGTGCATAGCGAGGGCGACGACCTCTCGGGCCTGATTGTCGATCGCTACGCCGACATCCTCGTCATCGAATATTTCGCCGCCGGCATGTGGCGTTTCCGCGAGGCGATCCACGCCGCCCTGCTCGGCCACTTTCCGGGCGCGCAGCTGTACTGGTTCGCCGAGTCGCACGTGCAGAAGCAGGAATCGTTCGACTGCCGCAGCCCCGACGTGCCGGAAGCGTTCGAAGTGCACGAGCATGGCCTGCGCTTCCACGCCGCGCCTGGCTCCGGCCACAAGACCGGTTTCTTCGCCGACCAGCGCGACAACCGTCGCCGCTTCGCCGAACTGGCGAAGGGTCGACGCGTGCTCGACCTGTGCTGCAACGCCGGCGGCTTCGCCGTGCACGCGATGGCGGCCGGCGCACGCGAAGCCGTCGGCGTGGATCTGGACGCGGGCATCCTGGAGGTCGCCCGCGCCAACGCCGCCGCGAACAACGTCGCGGTGACATTCGAACAATCCGACATCTTCGACTGGGTGCGCGCAGCGGTGGCGCGCGGCGAGCAATACGACGCGGTGATCCTCGATCCGGCCAAGCTCACCCGCGACCGCAGCAAGGTGATGGACGCGCTGAAGAAATACTTTGCGATGAACCGCATGGCGCTCGACATCATCCCGCCCGGTGGCCTGCTGCTGACCTGCTCGTGCACCGGCCTGGTCGGCGAAAGCGAGTTCCTGGAGATGCTGCGCCGGGTCGCGCTCAACGCCGGCCGCGAAATCCAGGTACTGGAAGTGCGTGGCGCCGGCGCCGATCATCCGTTCCGTACCGATGTACCCGAGGGGCGTTACCTCAAGGCCGTGTTCTGCCGCGTGGATTGATCGGCCCGATCGCAGCGGGCGAGACAGCGTTGCGTAAACTCGCAGTCAGCATCACTGGATTCCCTTATGCCTGCCACCGAAATGCTGTTGATCGTTCTCGTCCTTGCCGTGCTGCTGGTCATCGTGCTGCAGGTCGTGGCGCTGTTGCGCGGACGCGGCGATGCGGGGCTCGCCCCGCGGCTGGATGCTCTGAAGGACGACGGCGAGCGGCTGCAGCGGGCGCTGCGCGAAGAACAGCGAAGCGGCCGCGAAGAGCTGCAACAGGGCTTCGACCGCTTTCGTAGTCACGTCGTCGAACAGCTCGGTAGCATGTCGCAGCAGCAGATCGAACGCATTGACGGGTTCGGTCAGCGCCTGAACCTGCTCACCGAGCGTACCGACAATGGCCTGCAATCGCTGGCGCAGCGGCTGGCCGAAGATGCGCGCAAGAGCCGCGAGGAAGTCACGCTTTCGCTCAACCGCTTTGGTGAACAGCAGCAGCAACGGCTCGCCGCGCTCACTGCCGACAATGAGAAGCGCATGGGTGAAGTGCGCGCCACGCTGGAAGCTAAGCTCAGCGCGATCCAGCAAGACAACGCGGCCAAACTCGAACAGATGCGCGCCACCGTCGACGAGAAGTTGCAGAGCACCTTGGAGACGCGGCTGGGCCAGTCGTTCCAGCTGTTTTCCGAGCGATTGGAGGCCGTGCAGCGCGGCCTCGGCGAGATGCAGAACCTTGCGATCGGTGTGGGCGACCTGAAGCGCGTGCTTACCAACGTGAAGCGTCGCGGCATTCTGGGCGAGGTGCAGCTCGGCGGGCTGCTGGAAGACCTGCTGACCAATGAGCAATACGCAGCCAATGTTGTGACCGTGCCCGGCAGCAACGAACGGGTGGAGTACGCGATCCGTATGCCGGGCCAGGGCGATGGCGAAAACGTCTATCTGCCGATCGACTCGAAATTCCCGGTCGAGGACTACCAGCGGCTGCTGGAAGCCCAGGACGCCGCGGACGCCGACGCGGCAGCAGCCGCAGGCCGTGCACTGGAAACCCGTGTGCGCGAAGAAGCCAAACGCATCAGATCCAAATACGTGGCACCGCCGCACACCACGGATTTTGCCGTGCTGTTTCTGCCGACCGAAGGGCTGTATGCCGAGGTATTGCGCCGACCGGGGCTGTTCGAGAGCCTGCAACGCGACCATCGCGTTATGGTGGCTGGCCCCACCACCCTCAGTGCCCTACTCAACAGTCTGCAGATGGGCTTTCGCACACTAGCGATTGCCAAACGCAGCAGTGAGGTGTGGAAGCTGCTTGGCGCGGTGAAGAACGAGTTCGGAAAATTCGGACTCGTGCTGGAAAAGGCCGAACGCCAGCTCAACACCGTGAGCAAGAGCATCAGCGATGCCGGCAAGAAGACCCGCACGATCGAAAAGAAGCTTCGCGGCGTGGAGTCCCTGTCCAGCGAAGACACTACCCA